>VFLB01000169.1 GCA_009914645.1 Synechococcaceae bacterium Bin_79_3 | reverse complement strand
GCTTGCCCTTGAAATTGCCCGTTTGTTACCCATGGGCAGAGTTCAAGCGCTAGAACGCGATCCAGAAGCTGTGGAGTTGCTTGAGCGCAATCGGGCCCGATTTGGGATCAAGAATCTTGAGGTGCTACAGGGGCAAGCACCAGGTGATCTCCATAGGCTTGCCCTTAATCCAGATCGTGTGCTTTTGGAGGTGGGTCGCCCCCTTGGAGATGTGCTTAGGGCGGTGTGGGATTGCCTTGCTTTGGGGGGGCGGTTGGTGATAAGCACCTCAAGTTTGGAGGGATTAGTTGATGCCACCGACCATCTTGGGCAGCTTGCAGCCACAGATCTTCAGGTGGTGCAAGCAACGGTGCACCGCATGCAACGCCGGGGCGATCAAACCCGATTGGGGGCAGCAGAACCCCTCTTCTTAATCGCAGCGGAGCGCCATCAATGAGCTTGCTTAGCAGCAGGATATGAAATTGTCTGGAATGAAAATATGAATAGGTGGTTGAGCGGATTAGTGGCGGCAATTTTCGCCTTAATTATTATTTGGCTCGGTGGATGGTGGTTCACCCTCAGCCTTGGGATAATTGTTCATCTTGCTCTTTTGGAATTTTTTCGACTAGCTCAATTCAAAGGAATTAGGCCAGCAACAAAAACCACATTGGTGGTGTGCCAACTTTTGCTTATTACCACCCAGTTATTTCAAGCCAGCCCCCTTACGGCAGCTGTGTTGCCGTTGGCGGGTACGCTTATTTGTGGTTGGTTGTTACTGCAACCAATAACCGGCAGCATTTCCGATATCGCAGCTTCGATTTTTGGTCTTTTTTATCTTGGCTTTCTGCCAAGCCATTGGGTGCGCTTAAGGGCAGCTCCTGATGGCTTGGCGATCACCCTGTTGGCTTTTGTATTGATCTGGGCTGCAGATTGCGGTTCATACCTCTGGGGTAGCCGCTACGGCCGCACGATGCTTTCTGAGATATCGCCTAAGAAAACTGTTGAAGGTGCCCTGGCGGGCTTGCTCGCCTGCGTTGTTTGCGGCGCTATCGGCGGGGTGCTTCTCGGTTGGAATTGGGGCTGGGCTTTAGGGGCGATATTGGGCGCTTTGGTGGCTCTTTTCGCATTAGTTGGTGATCTCACTGAATCGATGATGAAACGGGATGCGGGTGTAAAAGATTCCGGCGCATTAATTCCAGGTCATGGAGGAATCTTAGATCGGGTTGATAGTTATTTATTTACGCCAGCGGTTGTTTTTTATTTTGTTACTTTAATTCAGCCGATTTTGCGCTAACAATTGAGCTGCCAGATAAGGTTAAATGTTGCTCATTAATTGATAACTCTTTAAGCCTAATTGCGGAATCAAGAGGCACCTGAATCGCCGTACTCCTTGCCGCAGTTATTGGCGTTAGCCAGAGTTCACCATCTATAATGTCTAAACTGCAATTAATGAATTCGCCTTGGACGCTACGTAAGGTGAGTTTGTTTTCACTGATTTGGTAGCTTTTTAATTTTGAATTACCAAATAAAATTGTTGCTAGGTTGTTGCTGAAATCTAGCCAATGGGGATTGGCAAGGGATTTGTTAAGGCCTTCACCGCTGAATTCTACCTTGCCATGAATGCGAAAATGCTTATTTAGCTTTAGATCTTGGCCTTTTAGTAGTTGTTTTAAATCAAAACTGATAGGTTCACTTTTAAGCTCCACTGCAGCGATGGCTAAAGATTGAAATACCACCCCCTTTGCTTCTAGTTTTGCCCCTTCAAGGCTGCCCCCAAGCATGGCTAAAGCAGAACCTTGTAATTGCAGATTTAGATGTTGC
>VFLB01000144.1 GCA_009914645.1 Synechococcaceae bacterium Bin_79_3 | reverse complement strand
TGAAGCGGCTAGATCAACTACAGCTAATTTTATTGGTGCCAATGATTCAGCAGAGATTGTATTTACTCGCAATGCCACCGAAGCAATTAATTTAGTTGCTTTTACGTGGGCTGCTGCTCAATTGCAGCCAGGCGATGAAATCCTAACAACGGTTATGGAGCATCACAGTAATCTTGTTCCATGGCAAATGGTTGCGGCCCGCACCGGCGCTGTGTTGCGGCATGTTGGTTTGACGGCTGCTGGTGAACTTGACTTTGATGATTTTCGCGCTCAATTAAATACTCGCACTAAAATTGTTGCAATTGTGCAACTAAGTAATAGTCTTGGCTGTTTAAATCCGATTGCCGATTTAGCTGAGCTTTCCCATAAAGTAGGCGCCAAAGTATTGGTTGATGCCTGTCAAAGTTTGGCCCATATTCCAGTTGATGTGCTTGCTTTGGGTTGTGATTGGTTAGTGGGATCTAGCCATAAATTATGCGGCCCAACTGGAATGGGCTTTCTTTGGGGTCGCAGGGAATTATTGGAGCAAGCTCCGCCTTTTTTAGGTGGCGGTGAGATGATAGACGAAGTATTTCTTGATCACAGCACCTGGGCAGATCTACCCCATAAATTTGAAGCTGGTACTCCTGCTATTGGAGAAGCAATTGGAATGGGTGCCGCCCTTGATTATTTAACCAAGCTTGGCTTGGATAATATCCACGCTTGGGAACAAGAATTAACAGTTTCGCTTTGGGATGGCTTGGCACGTATTGAAGGAATTACTTTGTTCGGCCCCACCCCTGAACAGCAACCCGGCCGTGCTGCGCTTGCCAGTTTTGTTGTAGCAGGTGCACATCCCCATGATCTATGTGCCCTTCTTGATGCAAATGGCATTTGCATTCGCAGTGGTCACCATTGCACTCAACCATTGCATCGCATATTAGGTATTAATGCCTCTGCTCGAGCTTCGCTTGCTTTTAGCACCAGTCGCTCTGAAATTGAATCGTTCCTTGAAGAATTAGCTAACAGCATTAACTTTCTAAGAGAACATAGTTGATTTTTTGTTTTCACCTAATCGTTTAGTCCTTTGTGAATTAGGGCGAGCCTGATCCAGGCGGCAATAGCCAGGCTCAGATATCTGGTTGGTTTGCTTATCCCTTGATTGAAATGTATCGTATTTATGCTTAAAATATGATGATTACATACATTTCTTCTCTGCTATGAATATTAACGGCAAAGCATGGCGAACAATTTGGCTAGAGGAGGGCGGCAGGTCTGTGGGTGTGATCGATCAAACCCAACTGCCGCATCAGTTTAAAACAAAAACGCTTGGAACTTGCGCCGAAGCAGCAGCTGCGATCAGCACGATGGTGGTAAGAGGAGCTCCCTTAATCGGAGTAACTGGTGCCTATGGGTTGATGTTGGCACTACAGGAAGATCCCAGTGACAACTCACTTTTATCTGCATTTGAATTGCTTAACTCCACTCGCCCAACCGCCATTAATTTGCGTTGGGCCCTAGAGCGTGTGCACAATCAGGTGGTCACGCTTCCGCAACACCAACGGGCTGCTGCCGCTCAAGCTGAAGCCTCAGTAATCGCTGAGGAAGATGTGGCTATGTGTGAAGCGATTGGCAACCACGGCCTAGCGATCTTCCAGAAATTGGCAGCGGCTCGCCCCTTTGAACGTTTAGGCAAGCCCTTTCAGGTGTTAACTCACTGCAATGCTGGTTGGCTAGCAACAGTTGATTGGGGCACAGCTCTAGCTCCGATTTATAAAGCACATCGAGCTGGGATGGATATCCATGTTTGGGTTGATGAAACTCGGCCACGAAATCAAGGCGCAGCTCTTACCGCTTTTGAATTAGCTAAGGAGGGGGTGCCACATACGGTGATTGTGGATAACGCCGGTGGCCATTTGATGCAGCATGGCGAGGTTGATGCTGTAATAGTTGGAACCGACCGCACCACCAGCAACGGTGATGTGTGTAACAAGATTGGAACCTATCTAAAGGCGCTTGCGGCCTTTGATAATAATATTCCTTTTTATGTGGCTCTCCCCGCATCCACAATTGACTGGACGATTGCCGATGGAATAGCAGAAATTCCAATAGAAGCGCGTTCAGAAATGGAGGTGACCCATATCCAAGGAGCAGCTGCTAATGCTGAAATAATTAATGTTCAATTAACGCCAACTGGCAGCCGGAGCTTTAATCCAGCCTTTGATGTAACACCGGCCCGCTTGGTAACAGCATTGATTACCGAAAAAGGAGTTACGGCTGCAAGCGAAGCCGGATTGCAAGAGCTTTACAGTAAATCTAAACTTAATTAGATATATTATTTAAAATGTTTAGAGAATCAAAAAACAACCTGCATCTAGAATTTATTGGAATAACTGCCTAGTTCTGTATTTTATTAACCTTTATTAAACTGCACGCCTGCTTTTGTCTACTACTGAGTTCGAATTGCGCCAGGAGCTGGTGGAAGCGGCAAGGCGCCTGAATCGTTCGGGGCTTAACCAGGGCACCTCAGGCAATTTGTCTGCCCGAATCTCGGGTGGTTTGCTGATCACTCCAAGTTCATTGCCCTATGAACAGATGCAGCCAGCTGATTTGGTGGCGATTGATTTCAGCGGCAAGCCACTTGTAGCTGAAACCGAGCTGCGCAGGCCTTCTTCTGAATGGCGGCTCCATGCCGATATTTTGGCAAAGCGTTCAGAGCTAATGGCGGTTGTGCACTGCCATTCGATTCATGCCACTGCGCTGGCTTGCCATGGTCGCAGCATTCCAAGTTTTCACTACATGGTTGTGATGGCTGGTGGAAGTTCGATCCGATGTGCTCCTTATGAAACTTTTGGCACTCAGCAGCTCAGCGAAGTAACCCTAAAAGCACTTGAACATCGCAGTGCCTGCCTCTTAGCCCATCACGGTCAGGTAACTGTTGGTTGCAGCTTGGATCAAGCCCTGGCTTTAGCGGTTGAGGTGGAAACTCTTGCTCATATGTTCCTTCAAGCCCTGCAATTAGGAGAGCCGCCTGTTCTGGGGGAGGGGGAAATGGAAAGGGTGCGCGAGCAGATGGCAGGCCTTCACTACGGAGGCCGCAATTGGCAAAAAGATAAAACCCAGTAAAACCACACAAGCGCAACAATCTGTTACATTCGGATAGCGGTTATCCGCTCTTTTTCGTTTCGTTTACCCCCGCACTCATGCAAACCACAATTCAGCAGCGCTCCAGCGCTTCTCCGTGGCAGCAGTTTTGTGAGTGGGTCACCAGCACCGACAACCGCCTTTATGTGGGTTGGTTTGGTGTATTGATGATCCCCACCCTGCTTGCTGCTACCACCTGTTTCATTGTTGCTTTTATTGCAGCACCACCTGTTGATATCGACGGTATCCGTGAGCCTGTTGCTGGTTCATTGATCTATGGCAACAACATCATTTCCGGTGCTGTTGTTCCTTCTAGCAACGCTATTGGTCTTCACTTTTACCCAATCTGGGAAGCTGCCAGCCTCGATGAGTGGCTGTATAACGG
>VFLB01000051.1 GCA_009914645.1 Synechococcaceae bacterium Bin_79_3 | reverse complement strand
GCGTCAGTTTTGTCGCTTGTTAGGCCAACACAACCTCACGGAATTTAGTTATCGGATGGCGGCAGGAGCAAAAGCGCAGATTTTTATCGGAGTGCAAATTCTTAATCGCGCCGATGCTGATGCCTTGGCAAAAAAGCTGATCAATGGGGGATTTGCCTGTGTTGATCTTTCAGGTAATGAACTGGCCAAGCTGCATCTACGCCACATGGTGGGGGGGCGTTTACCGCAACCCCACAAATGCGATGGCGCAGCACAAGAACTGCTTTATCGCTTTGAATTTCCTGAAAAGCCAGGCGCTTTGATGGCCTTTGTTGAAGAGCTAAACCCAAATTGGAACATATCAATCTTTCATTACCGCAACCAAGGTTCTGATGTGGGCCGGATCGTTGTGGGAGTGCAGGTGCCGCCCCATGAATTAAGCCATTGGCAACAGTTCTTGGATCAATTAAAAGTTCCTTGTACAAACGAAACAGATAACCCTGCTTACCAATTGTTCTTGGTGTGAACGTTGTCTAATCCCGATCTATCTTTGCCGGCACAGCTAGAGGCGGTGCTTTACCTGAAGGGGCGCTGCCTCAGCTTGGGGCAGCTAAGTGAATTGGTTCACTATCCCACTGAAGAAGTGGAACTGGCACTAATCACTTTGATGGCCGACTATGCCCATCGCGATACCGCCCTAGAAATTCGTCAGGAGGCTGCTGGTTTTAGTTTGCAATTAAGGGCCGATTTAAGCGACTTAGTGCGGGAATTAGTACCCGTGGATCTGAGCACCGCCAGCCTGCGCACGTTGGCAACTGTTGCCCTTAAAAAAAGAATCCTCCAATCGGAACTTGTTGATTTACGGGGGAGTGGTGCCTACGACCACATCAAAGAGCTGGTGGAGCAGGGTTTCATCGAAAGGCGCCGCCAGAGTGATGGCAGATCTTTTTGGATCAGCCTTACAGAAAAATTCCACCGAACTTTCAGCGTAAAAAGCATTACTGGCACAGAAGCTGGATAGATTTGGTGAAATTCGTTAGTCCCCTTCCTTAATTCCATGGAAATCAGCTTCTTTTTGCAGGTATTGGCTCAAACTCTGAGTATTTACACGCTCGTTTTAGTGGTGCGCGTGCTGTTGAGCTGGTTTCCAAATCTTGATTGGGGCAACCCTTTGCTTTCGGCCCTCAGCTCAATAACGGATCCCTACCTAAATATTTTTCGCGGCTTGATTCCCCCATTGGGCGGGCTTGATTTATCAGCATTAGTAGCCTTTTTTGCTCTACAGATCAGCGGCGGCTTATTGAGTCAATTAGCTATGAGCACAGCCCCAGGCCTTAGTTCTTTTCAATAGTTCTTCTCAATAGTTGTTTGCCAAAAACCATTACTGCAAATTCAATTCTTGCTCTAGTGGTAACAAATCCAATTCGTCTGCTGAGGCCCGAGCCCTTACTGGTGCATTGAAACCTTTTGCTTTTGCATTGCTTACTTTTAAGGGCCCTGGTGTGCCAGCTGGCACAGCTAAGCGCAAGGCAAAGGGGGAACTGCCTGGCGGCACGTCACCAATAGAGCCAACACGGGTGCGATTTTGCAGCACGGGTTCACCGCTGGCATCAAGAATCTGTGCAAATACATCGGTATCCACAACTGGTTTAGAGCCGCTATTAATAACCTCACCACGCAAGGCGTAACAACTTGCCCCTAGAGGGCGACGAAAATCGGGTTGGGACCCCACATCAGCCCTGGGGCAGGGCTCAATGCTTATTCCTGAAACCTGGAGATTTGCGGCAAATGCCGTTGTTGGCAGTGAAAAAAACACACCGATCGCAAAAATAAAACCCCAAAAACAAGCCATCATCGTTCGTCTCCGCTTCCACTAATTACGTTACGAGCGGCGCGACTCTGAAGTTTTTCAAGATTCAACTCGGCAATCGCCTGAAGGCTAAAACCCAATTCATCCGCTAGCTGCGCCACGTACCAGAGCACATCCCCTAATTCAAGGGCGATCGCCTGCTTATGGGCGCTGCTGAAATCTCCTCCCTGATCGCGTAAAACCTTCTTTACTTTGTCTGCAACTTCACCAGCTTCACCGCAAAGACCCAGGGTGGGGTAAAGGATATTGGCACCTTGATCGGGATACAGGGCGGTGCGCCGGGCTAACGACTGATACGAATTGAGGTCCATTGGTTCCATAGGGTGATAGCTTCCGCACCGTCTCCAGCCAGGTAAATGCCAAAGCCCGACCTGCAGCGACGCACCAAGATTGTCGCCACCATCGGGCCCGCTACCGAATCGCCGGAGATGATTCGTGAGCTGATTCTTGCTGGTGCCACTACCTTCCGGCTTAATTTTTCTCACGGCGACCACTCTGAGCATGCCCAGCGGGCAGCAACAATCCGCCAAGTAGCTCATCAACTCGGCGTACACGTGGGCATCCTGCAAGACCTGCAGGGGCCAAAAATTCGTTTAGGACGCTTCAACGCAGGGCCTATCACCCTGGCCAAGGGCGATGTTTTTGCGCTCACCGCAAGGGATGTGGCTTGCGATCAACACATCGCCACCGTTACCTACGACAAACTGGCCTCTGAGGTTCCCCCTGGCAGCCGCATCCTGATGGACGACGGCAAGGTGGAGATGGAGGTTGATTGGATTGATCATCAGGAACAAACCCTCCACTGCAAAGTAACGGTGGGAGGTGTTCTCTCAAATAACAAAGGGGTGAATTTCCCCGATGTATTGCTTTCAGTGAGGGCTCTCACAGAAAAAGATCGCATCGACCTCGCCTTTGGTTTGCAACTGGGGGTTGATTGGGTTGCCCTCAGTTTTGTGCGCAATCCATCAGACATGGAAGAAATACGCGAACTGATTCGCAGCCACGGCCACAGAACACCAGTAATTGCAAAGATTGAAAAATTTGAAGCGATTGATCAAATCGATTCGATTTTGCCTTTATGCCATGGGGTGATGGTTGCCCGTGGTGATCTCGGCGTTGAGATGGCCGCAGAAGAAGTGCCCCTGTTGCAAAAAGAACTTATCCGTAAAGCCAATTCGATGGGCATTCCCATCATCACGGCCACCCAAATGCTCGACAGCATGGCAACAAACGCCAGGCCCACCAGAGCGGAAGTTAGCGACGTGGCCAATGCCATCCTCGATGGCACCGATGCGGTGATGCTTTCAAATGAAACTGCCGTAGGCCTTTACCCGGTAGAGGCAGTGGAAACGATGGCTCGCATTGCTAAACGCATCGAACAAAATTATCCAAATCGCCAGCCCGATACTCAGCTAGCTAGCACCATCCCCAACGCCATTAGCCAGGCGGTGAGCACCATCGCAAATCAATTGGATGCCGCCGCGATTTTGCCGCTCACAAAAACAGGAGCAACTGCCAGAAACGTAAGCAAATTTCGGCCGTCTACCCCAATTCTTGCTGTAACAAGCGATGTAAAAGTGGCGCGGCAGTTGCAATTGGTATGGGGTGTAAACCCCTTGGTTATCAGCACGCAAAGTTCCACCAGCCGCACATTCAGCATGGCTATGGGGGTAGCCCAAGAACAGGGATTACTAGAAGATGGTGATCTTGTAGTCCAAACCGCAGGCACCCTTAGCGGCGTTAGCGGTTCCACCGACCTTGTGAAGGTGGGTATTGTTTCTGCGGTGCTTGGCCGTGGCACAGGCTATGGAAACGCTTCTGTGAGTGGCAAAGTTCGATTAGCGCAAACCCCTGAAGAAGCTGCAGGCATCGAACCTGGAGAAATCTTGGTGGTAACTCACACAACAGCCTCCTACCTGGAAGCAATTCGTCGTTCTGGTGGTGTAATCACAGAGGAGGATGGAAGCCAGAGCCATGCCGCTGTAATTGGCCAAAGGCTTGGCATTCCAGTAGTTGTGGGGGTTGCCAATGCAACCCGCGAGGTAAGGCAAGGAGAAGTGGTTACCCTTGATATCCGCCATGGTTTAGTTCACCGGGGCACCCATGTTCACGACCACAGCAGCGCCGATAACATTGGCTAAAAAACTATTGGTTGAAACACCATGAGTGCGCGCCTGCCTGTGCGTGACACCATTGGCATGGCCCTTGGAGCCTTGAGTTCAAATCGCTTACGTTCCGCACTCACGATGCTCGGAATCGTGATTGGGAATGCTTCAGTGATCACTCTTGTTGGCGTTGGTAAAGGGGCCCAAAACCTAGCGGAGGGTCAACTCAGCACTCTTGGTGCGAATGTTTTATTCGTGGTTCCTGGCAACAACGACACTCGACGCCGCGGCATCGAAACACCAAAAACACTTGTTTTAGAAGATGCAAACGCGATTCTTGAACAGGTGCCAAGCATTAGCCGAATTGCACCTCAAATAACCCTTAGCGAAACAGTTAGGGCCCGTGATTTAAGCGCCACGGCAACAATTTCTGGGATTACGCCTGATTTTTTAGCGGTGCGTCGTTTTGATATGGCCCAAGGGCGTTTTTTTAGCGAGGCCGATATGCAAGGGGCCCGTAATGTGGCGGTATTAGGACCAGACATTGCTGAAAGATTGCTCCCGGGCGGTTACCCGATTGGCAAGGAGGTAAGGATTCGCAACCAGTCTTTTCAGGTGGTGGGAATCATGGCCTCCAAGGGTGCCTTCCTCGGCCAAAATCAAGATGATGCTGTTTATGTGCCGTTAAGCACAATGGTGAGCCGATTAAGTGGCCGTGATCCAACATTTGGCACTTCCCTGAGCTTCGTAAGTGTGGAAGCAAAAGATGAACGATCTGTGAGCGCCGCTAAATTTCAAATTAGTAATTTGCTGCGTTTGCGTCACAAAATCTTGCGGGAAGATGATTTTGCGGTTCGTTCACAGAAAGATGCCCTTTCGATCGTAGGAACAATCACTGGCGGCCTCACCTTGATGCTGGGGGCCATTGGTGCAATTTCTCTCTTGGTTGGTGGCATCGGCATCATGAACATCATGTTGGTTTCGGTAAGCGAACGCACCCAAGAAATCGGTTTACGCAAAGCCGTTGGAGCCCGCAGTAACGATGTACTTTTGCAGTTCCTAATTGAAGCTTTAGTGGTTTCTAGCTTGGGGGGCTTAGTGGGCAGTTTGCTTGGGCTTGGCGCGGTGATGGCCGTGGCAGCCGTAACACCCCTGCCGGCGTCAATTGGTTTATGGAATGTGGCCAGCACAGTGGCGCTTTCAGGATCGATTGGCCTCTTTTTTGGTGTGGTGCCTGCGCGCAGAGCCGCAAAAATGGATCCAATCGTTGCCCTACGCAGGTTATGAAATGCCCAGAGGTGGCCCTTGCCATGCTCAAGCGTGAAGGCAGATGGCTTTTGCAATTACGCGACGATATCGATGGAATTGTTTATCCAGGCACCTGGGCCTTGTTTGGTGGCCACATTGAAAGTGGAGAAAGCCCTGCCCAAGCTGTTCAAAGGGAGCTAACGGAAGAAATCAACTGGACCACTACGGAGCTAGAGCCTTGGTTCAGCCAAAAAAGCCCGCAACGCATTGCCCACTTCTTTCGTGCTGCTCTCACAGTGCCGCTAAGCGCACTAACGCTGCTGGAGGGGCAAGACATGACCCTGGCCAGCCTTGAGGAGCTTTGCAGCGGCCAGGTAAGCAGCAAGGTTCGCGGTGAAACAAGGTCTTTTGCCCCTTCTCTGCAGTGGGCCGTAGATCAAATGTTGAGAGAAAATTCGCTTTAAATCACTCCACTGGCTTCTTTGGGTCTTTACAATTACTAAACATTTTTAGCCATAGGCTGCAACCGCACCCATGAATACCCGCTGGCGCACAATCCTTCTCTGGGCCCTTCCCATTGGCCTCGGTTTGTTTTTGCTCTGGCAAGTGGTGTCTAACGGTGGCCCGGCCAAGGTTGTATCGCAACCAAACCTTGCTCCTCGCAATAGTGCTGTTGCCCGAATGACATACGGGCGCTTCCTCGACTATGTGGATGCGGGCAGGGTTACGTCTGTTGATATTTTTGATGGCGGCCGCAGCGCTGTTGTTGAAGCGGTGGATCCAGATATTGACAACCGCGTGCAACGTTTACGGGTTGATCTTCCGGGCCTTGCTCCAGAACTTGTTAACAAATTAAAAGAAGAAGGTATTAGTTTTGATATCCATCCGCCTCGCACTACCCCACCTGCCCTTGGTATTTTAGGCAATTTATTATTTCCCTTATTACTTATTGGCTCCCTTATCTTGCTGGCTCGCCGTTCTTCCAACATGCCCGGCGGCCCTGGCCAAGCGATGCAGTTTGGTAAAACCAAAGCTCGTTTTGCAATGGAGGCTGAAACCGGCGTGAAATTTGATGATGTTGCAGGTGTAGAAGAGGCAAAAGAAGATCTTCAAGAAGTAGTTACTTTCCTAAAACAACCAGAAAGATTTACAGCTGTTGGTGCAACAATTCCCCGTGGTGTTTTATTAGTTGGTCCTCCTGGAACAGGTAAAACTCTGCTTGCCAAAGCGATTGCCGGGGAGGCAGGGGTTCCTTTCTTCTCACTTGCAGGCTCTGAATTCGTTGAAATGTTTGTTGGGGTGGGAGCCAGCCGGGTTAGAGATTTGTTTAAGCGCGCTAAAGAGAGCGCACCTTGTTTGATCTTTATTGATGAAATCGATGCAGTTGGACGTCAGCGTGGGGCTGGTATCGGTGGAGGCAATGACGAAAGGGAACAAACCTTGAATCAACTTCTCACTGAGATGGATGGTTTTGAAGGTAATAACGGTGTAATCATTATTGCTGCAACAAATCGCCCCGATGTGTTGGACTCAGCTCTGATGCGCCCGGGCCGGTTTGATCGCCAAGTAACTGTTGATGCTCCAGATATAAAGGGTCGTCTTTCTATTTTAAAAGTTCATTCTCGCAATAAAACGCTTGCAGAAGATGTAAGCCTCGAGATGATTGCAAGGCGCACCCCTGGTTTTACAGGTGCAGATCTCGCTAATTTACTAAACGAAGCTGCGATTCTTACCGCTAGGCGTCGCAAAACAGCCACCAGCCTTGCTGAGATAGATGACGCTGTCGATCGTGTAATTGCGGGGATGGAAGGCACGCCCCTCACAGACGGCCGCAGCAAGCGCTTAATTGCTTACCACGAGGTTGGTCATGCCCTAGTGGGCACGCTTGTGCAGCACCATGACCCGGTGCAAAAGGTAACCCTTATACCAAGAGGGCAAGCCCAGGGTCTCACCTGGTTTTCTCCAGATGAAGAGCAAATGCTTGTGAGCCGCGCGCAATTGAGGGCCCGTATCATGGGAGCCCTAGGAGGAAGAGCCGCTGAAGCAATAGTTTTTGGACATGCGGAGGTAACAACTGGCGCTGCTGGCGATATTCAACAGGTGGCCGGTATGGCCCGCCAAATGGTTACCCGTTTCGGCATGAGTGATTTAGGCCCGATGTCGTTAGAAGCTGGCAATCAAGAGGTTTTTGTTGGTAGAGATTTAATGACCCGCAGCGATGTATCAGACTCAATAACAAATCGCATTGACGGGCAAGTGCGTTTAATTGTGGATAAATGCTATCAAGATACACTTGCATTACTTGAAAAACAGCGCCCATGCATGGATTGCTTGGTTGAACTATTAATAGAAAGTGAAAGCCTTGATGGTGAAAGATTTAGAGAGGTGGTGAGTCGGTTTTCCCCAATTCCTGAAAAAGAAAGGTTTTCCCCGTTACTACCTGCAGGGCTCTCTTGAATAAACCATATTACAAACATTCAGATATTTTATAATGTCAGAAAATCCAAGTTCATTTGAAGATCCGATTTCACCTGGAATGGATGGCACTCATTCACCTCTGGAAGCACATACAAGTTTTAGAGGTGAAGATTGGAGTCCAGAAAAGCTAGCATTCCACCAAAATTTAGAACAATTTGCAGAACGAGTTGGATTAATCGTTGCCTTGCAAGGAAACGGAAAAGTAAGCCAAGACTACGCTTATGCTGAAATCAAACAAATATGGCAACAACTCAAAAATAGTCACCTAGAACTTTTAGGCAAATAATTAATTATATTGCATGAATTGGGCGCTGATCGATTACTTTGTCTATAAGCCCATAACTAACAGCTTCAACAGGAGACATAAAAAAGTCTCTATCTGTATCTCTTTTAACCCTATCTAGAGGCTGATTGGTGCGGCTGGCTAACTCTTCATTGAGGCGATTTTTAAGATATAAAATTTCATTTGCTTGGATACGTATATCAG
>VFLB01000216.1 GCA_009914645.1 Synechococcaceae bacterium Bin_79_3 | reverse complement strand
AGCGCAAAGGATGATCAAGAGGCATGGCTCGCCTCCCGTTCTGCCCGCAAGCGCCGCCAGCGGGCATAGAACTGAATAGTTCCAGCCATAAAAACCACCAGGCCCACTATTAACCAGCTTGCAGCACTGGTGGGGAATTGATTCTTGAATACCACCAGCATCACAACAATTACTAACAGCAAGGTGGGTAATTCATTAAAAGCACGCAACTGTTTTGCGCTCCATTCACATTTGCCTTGGGCAAGTAAACCCATCAAGCGATAACAGAACCAGTGATATCCCAAAAGCACTATCACAAAAGCAAGTTTGGCATGTAACCAACTTTGAGATAACCAGCCTGGGTTGCCAATTAGCAAACCTGCCGCACCCACAATTGTTACAATTAAACCAGGGGTAGTAATTATATTTGCAAGACGCTTTTCCATCAAAGCAAACTGTTGCTCAAAAGCTTGGCGGAGAGGCTCTGCCTGCTCTGCCGCTTCTACATGATAAATAAAAAGTCTTACAAGGTAAAAGAGTCCAGCAAACCATACAACAACACCAATAATATGAAGTGTTTTAAACCAGAGGTAAGCTTCAGCTGAAAGATTTAGGCTCATTTGTTAATACCGCTTTGAGCCCATTGATAACCTGCAGCGGTTGCAGCAATGGCAAATCTTTCTTCGCTACTGAATTTATCTAGTTGTTTAATCATTAAGGCCATCCGCGGATGACTGCGAAAACGCTCGGAGTGGCGATCTAGGAAATTCCAATAGAGGGCAGTAAAAGGACAAGCATCTGGTCCGCTGCGTATAGCGGGATCAAAACGGCAGCTTTGGCAATAGGTCCCCATACGTTGCAAGTATTTGCCGCTAGCGGCGTAGGGCTTGCTAGCGAGTTTTCCAGCATCAGCCCAAAGACCCATACCAATCACATTTGTTTGCATTACCCAGTCATGGGCATCAACAAATTGAGTTGTAAACCATGCAGCATATGCCTGGGGATCCCATCCTGCCAAAAGACCTAGGTTGCCGAGCACCATTAAACGCTGGATGTGATGGAGATAGCCGCTGCTAGCCAGTTCTGCCAAAACACTGTCTAGGCATTGCATACCGCTTCCGCCAAGATTAGTTATGAAAGCTGGCAGAGGAGCTGTTGCCTCAAGGGCATTTGAAAATTGATAGTTTTCGTCGAAATACTGGTAGAGACCATGGGTAAATTCTCGCCAACCAAGTATTTGTCGTACCACCCCTTCCAAGCTGGCAAGCGGCACCCCTTGCTCAAGGCCCGCCTGCTCAATGCGTTTCAGCACTTCAAGGGGCTGCAACAAGCCAAGATTTAGGTAAGGGCTTATTAATGCGTGCCAGAGGGTTGCTTCACCCTGCACCATTGCGTCTTGATATGGTCCGAAATCTGCAAGCCGTGTAGCTATGAAATGCTCGAGCACATCTAGGCCTTGTTGCCTGTTAACACCCCAACGAAATGGCCGCGCCGCGCCTGTGAGTTGATATTTATTCTGCAACTGCGATAGTTTTTCGATAACCGCTTCTGTGCAGCTATCGGGCTCAAACCAAAGGGGGAGCGGGCCTATCAAACCAGCTTTTGGTGGTTTGCGATTTTCCTTATCAAAATTCCATTCGCCCCCTAGAGGTTGATCAGCTGCCATAAGCAGATCAAAACGCTTACGGCCCTCGCGATAGAAAAATTCCATCCGCAATTGCTTTTTAGTGCCCACCCATTCAGCGAATTCAGCCTTACTCCAGAGGAATTGATTATTGCGATACCAACGAAGCTGCCAATCTGGCTGAGTTTCTAGCTGGGCGGCAATACGTTCGATCGCCTTCTGGATAGGGCGATCACTTGGTTCCATCATTCGCAGTTCACTGATGCAATGGCTTGTGAGCCACCCCGTCAAAGCTTCTGCGTAGCTGGGGGCCTCCACAAGATCAACATTCCAACCGGCACAGCGCAATTCATCAGCAAAATGCCGTTGAGCAGACCAAAAAAAGATCTGCTTCTGCAAATGGGGCCCTCCATTTAAAACAGATAGGGATTCCACCAATAAAACCCTCGCATCGCTGGGTTTGCAGGATGCCAAAGCCGCTTGCAACGGATGTAGCTGATCATTTAGCACCCAAATGCCAACTGCCACGGCGAGGAACCAAGATGAATGGGTTGCTTGATTAGCTTATGGATTTTGATCTTCTGGTGATTGGCGCTGGTTCAGGAGGACTTGCGGCTGCCAAACGAGCCGCACGCCATGGAGCGAAAGTGGCAATAGTTGAAGGGAGTCGAGTGGGGGGCACCTGCGTGATTCGAGGTTGTGTACCAAAAAAACTTTTAGT
>VFLB01000224.1 GCA_009914645.1 Synechococcaceae bacterium Bin_79_3 | reverse complement strand
TTTTACTTACTTCTTCTAAAAATGAATCAGATAAAATACTAATATCTGGTCTCTCAAGACCAGCAACTTTAAATACATCAGTGATTCCATCTGCTACTAACGAATCAGAAAGCAGTTGCCGCAATTCAAAATCAACATTCTTTGGAGCACCACCATCTCCACCAATACCTTCCCCTTTCATTAGTGGTGCCCTTATTGCCTGTATGAATGCCACTTCATCCGTAAGTGCCATTGCTTCATCTGTGGTGCCACATAAAGCAAATGCTTTTGTCATTGCCAGCACGGTGTCGCAATATCGCTTCTTACCATCGGGCAACGCCAGAATGTGATCGAGGCAATTGGGCATCAGTGCCATTGCTGTTTTTGGGTCTTTGAATCCACTCCAGTCGATTGGAAAAAGCAAATCACGAGCAACCTGAAGTTTCTCTTTAAAAATCCTCAACGCCTCACGTGTATCAAGTGTTGGTTTACCCTTTCCTTTAGCGGCGGTGTATGTCGCCAGTGCTTCTTTTAGTTGAGGCGCAATGCCGATGTAATCAACAACTAAACCGCCTGGTTTATCTTTAAAAACCCTGTTAACTCTGGCGATTGCCTGTGCCAGATTTGCGCCCTTCATCGGTTTATCTACATACATCGTTGCCAGACAAGGAGCATCAAATCCCGTTAACCACATATCCCGCACGATTACGATCTTGAGCGGATCTGCGGGATCTTTAAAGCGTTTCTCCAGATCCTTCTTTTGCTGTTTACTGGTGTGGTGCGGTTGTAGATATTGCTCATCTGATGCTGATGCCGTCATCACTACTTTGATCTCACCTTTTTTCGGGTCGTCGTCGTTCCACTCAGGGCGCAGAGCAACGATTGCCTCATAGATACGAGCACAAATATCTCTGCTCATTGCCACCACCATTGCTTTACCTGGTTGGGTGCGTGAGCGTTGCTCAAAATGGGCAACCAAATCTGCTGCTACTTGTTTTAGGCGTGGTTCAGCGCCCACCAATGCTTCCAGTGCTGCCCACCTGCTCTTTGCCCTCTCAGCAGCAGGAATGTCATCTTCATCTGAGAAGAGATCATCAACCTGCTCATCCACTTGGGGCAGTAGTGGTTCTTTAAGTGCCAGTTTTGCCAGGCGTGATTCGTAATAGATCGGCACCGTGGCACCGTCATCTACTGCCTGTTTGATGTCGTAAATAGAAACGTAGTGCCCAAATACTGCTTGGGTATCACGATCATCTTGCGAGATTGGTGTTCCTGTGAAGGCAATAAAGGTTGCTTCTGGTAGGGCATCTCTGAGTGCCTTTGCTAATCCGTATTTGATCTCACCTGTTTTGGTATCTAAACGTCCTTTAAATCCGTATTGAGTGCGGTGCGCCTCATCGCAAATCACTACAACGTTTCTGCGTTCGG
>VFLB01000231.1 GCA_009914645.1 Synechococcaceae bacterium Bin_79_3 | reverse complement strand
TGAGCGGGCCAAAATGCAGCCAATTAATTTTTTTACTTTTGATTTTCTCATAAATACAAACCAAGCTTTTAAAAAAATATTCCCTTAAAGTTATTCCCTCACCCCAGGCGAGCCATACAGCTGGCTCCGGGCTAGTGAGTATAAGATTAATGATTTGCAATTGATTGTTTGAACATATTTGAGCATTTATATCGAGCGGCAATAGATTTGTATGGGTGCAGCGAAGCGGGCATAGATTTAACATCACAAAGCCATTATAGCCATTATTTTTTGCAACCTTTTCCACTCTGGTAATTGTTGCATCCGCCCTGTCTGCTGTTGCAATACTAGGGTTGAGGCCAATAATGCTCAACATCTTTTCACCACTTTTACCAAGCGCTATACGCTGCTTATTAGCTTGCTTATTTATATAAATATCAAACATGCCAGGCAGTATCAAACATGCTAGGCAGTGGGCTTTCCAGGTATTAGCTTGTTCATAGCAAACGTAAGTTCACTTTGGTAGATCTGTTTGGGCCGCCGCCAGCCCGGGCGGAAGTGGAAAACCTGCAGAGTTACAGCGCACCATTGGAGGGGCGCAGGGGGATGTTGCGGCTCGACTTCAATGAAAATACTGTGGGGCCAAGCCCCAAGGTGGTGGCAGCAATCCGGGCAATACCTGCCAACCACTACGCCATCTATCCAGAATACAACGAATTAAAAGATGCTTTCTCCCGTTCGCTTCAATTGGCTCGCGAACAATTAGGCCTCTTCAATGGCGTTGATGCTGCCCTACATGCCATTTGTCATGCCTACGGCAATCCGGGTGATGTTCTACTCACCACTAGCCCCACCTTTGGTTATTACAAACCCTGCGGTGAGATGCAGGGCATGCAAATCAAAGCAATCCCATACCAATTACCAGATTTTCAATTTCCCCTTGATGAGATTCGCTCAACCTTGATGGAGTTGCGGCCGCGTTTGTTGTTGTTGTGTAATCCAAATAACCCCACCGGTACACGGCTGCCAGCTACTCAGATCCTTGAATTAACAACTGCTGCTCCTCAAACTTTAGTAGTGGTGGATGAACTTTATGAGGCCTTTACTGGCGATAGCTTACTACCTATATTGCTAAATCAAGCAGGCAGCTCTAATCCGTTTAGTTCATACCCAAACTTAATAATCTTACGCTCGTTATCAAAAACTGCTGGTATCGCCGGATTACGTCTTGGCGTTGCATTAGCTGAAGCTGCAGTAATTGAACGCTTAAATCGTGTTACCGGCCCCTACGACATCAATAGTTTTGCTAGCACCGCTGCAATTGCGGCCTTAGACGATCAAGCCTACGTTGATAGTTATGTGGAGGAGGTGTTGCAGGCCAAAGAATGGTTGATGCAACAGCTCAGCAAAGCCAATGTGAAACACCATGGAGCCGGCGGCAATTATTTATTGATCTGGCCTAAACAGGCGGCAGAATTTGTGGATCAAAAGTTAAGGGCACAAGGAATCCTTTGCCGCAACATGGCTGGCAAAGCCCTAATCGACGGTTCTTTACGGGTAAGTATTGGCACCAGGGAGCAGATGCAAATTTTCTGGCACGCCTTTGCTGCGATCGAAGGGCTGCAAGGAACCTCCGCTTAAGCCCATAAAAATTGCCAGCAAACCAAGTTGCAGAGCTAAACAACAACCCACTGCCCGGCGTTGCTCCCAGAACAGTTTCGCCATCACCCCAAATGCGGAGGACGACTATTTTCAGGGCATTAATTCTATTTTGGTTGTATCGCCGAGGGGTGGTGTGAGGGTGAGCACACCACCAGGTGTATTAACTGGCATTCCCTGCAACGCTTCCAAAAAGGCTTTGTTGTTGCCTT
>VFLB01000235.1 GCA_009914645.1 Synechococcaceae bacterium Bin_79_3 | reverse complement strand
GCCGCCACCGGCTGTTCTGCTTCTGCGTTGCAGTGATCTAGCTCCAGGCCAAGGGGCAGCAGCTGCAGCAGCTGTTGCTGTTGATGTTGCAACTCAGTGTTATCAAGGCTCACGAGCCCAAGCATTAGTGCAGCGGCCCCTGGCCCTTGGCGCCATTGGATGAATTCCAACGCCAAGGGGCTACGTAGCAATAATTGTTGGCGTAATTCTTGTAATTGCAACAACGGCCCTGATACACGCAATAAACGGCGCGCTTGCGGCAAAGGCATTGTGCGTAGCGTGATTTCGCTGATCAGCCCAAGGCTGCCCCAGCTTCCTGCAAACAAACGCATTAGGTCGTAGCCGGCCACATTTTTCACCACTCGGCCCCCTGCTTTTGCTGCAGTGCCATCACTGCGCAGCAGGCTCAGCCCCAGCAATTGATCGCGCAGGCCGCGGTAGTGATGTTGCAAGCGGCCACTTAAACCGCGTGCCACCAGTCCGCCGATGCTGCTGGGCCCCGCCACCGGCGGATCTAATGGCAACCATTGCCCCTTTTCAGCTAAAACCTGCTGCAATTGGCTTAGAGGCAATCCTGCTTCCACCGTTACGGTGAAATCATCCACAGCGTGCTGCAATACCCGATTGATGCGGGCCATGCTCAGTGTTGGGCCGGCATCTGGTTGCAGAGCCGCACCCCAATGCAGATGATTACCAAAACCACTAGGCACCCAGGGGCTGGCGCTGGCATGCAATTCCTGCACCAGTTGCATTAATTCATCGCGCTCTGGCGTTACAACTGGAACTTGATCCGGCATGCCGGCAGATGGAGCACAACCTCAAGATCATCGTCTTTGACGACGACCCCACTGGATCTCAAACCGTTCATGGTTGTTCGTTGTTGTTGGATTTCAGCAGCAGCAACCTGAAGGCTGGCCTTGCGGATTCAGGGCCTTTGTTGTTTTTAATCACCAATAGCCGCGCCTTAGCGCCAGCCCAGGTGGTGGAGTTGCTTACAACGATCTGCAAACGCTTAAAGCCACTTCTTGCTGAATTAGATCGGCCTTGGCTGGTGGTGAGCCGTGGTGATTCCACCTTGCGGGGCCACACCCCTTTGGAGCAGGAGCTGATCTGCAGCTTGCTGGGGCCATTCCACGCCAATTTGTTGGTGCCAGCTTTCCCCCAGGGGGGGCGCACAACCCTTGCGGGGCAACACCTGTTGCATGGCGAGCCGGTGCATTTGAGCCCCTTTGCTAGAGATCGCCGTTTTGCTTACAGCAGCAGTGATCTAGGCCAATGGCTGGAATTTAAAAGTGGCGGCCGGCTTAATGCTGCTCGTATCAAAAATTTGCACGCCGCTGATTCATTAGCGGATTTAGCCGCTGGGGAGTGGGCGGTTGTTGATGCTCAAACCCCCCAAGATCTTGATGATTTAGGAAAATCGCTGCGGCAGGAATTATTTGGCGCCGGTAAACGACATTTCTGCCAAAGCGCCGCCAGCTTGTTAAACGGCTTAGCCCAAATTCCTGCCATACAGTTTTCGCTGGCTCAATTGCTCCCCCGCCAAGGCCCAGGCCTGGTGTTGGTTGGATCCTATGTACCCCTGGCGGATCAACAGCTGGAGTTGCTGCTTGCTGAACCCAATTGCCGGGGTGTGGAATTTCCAGTGGATCAATGGCTTGCAAATCCTGCAACTACACCCCTAGAGCTGGGGCTGCAACGGCAGCAATTGCGCTCAATTGCGGCGGCAGGCCTCACGCCGGTTTTATTCAGTAGCCGCGGCGAACGCCAGGCCATCAGTGCGAGCCAGCAAAACCAGCTTGCCCTTGCCATGGCCGAATTGGCCTTGAGCTTGCCGCCACCACTGGCTTATCTGATCGCCAAAGGCGGTACTACCAGCTTCAGCTTGCTGCGTGATGGCCTTGGTTTGGAGCGCCTGAGGCTTTTGGGGCAGTTGCTGCCAGGGTTGTCTTTGCTGCAAGCCCAACCGGCCCATCGGATTTGGGGTGAAATGCCGATCGTTACCTTTCCCGGCAATCTCGGTGATGCCACCAGCTTGAAGCAGTGTTGGCAACTATTGGAGCAATGGCGGATCAAGGCTTAGTTACTGCAATAAACCTGCACTGCGGGCTAGTAATTCCATTGGATGGGCAACAACTAAGGGGCGCTTTTGCTTTTGCATGTGTTGGCGTATCTGCAGGCTGCAGCCGATATTGGCGCTAGCAACGATTGCGGCGCCGCTGGCCGATAGATCAGTGGCCTTTATTTCACCAAGCGCAGCAGCTTCTTCTGGTTGCACCAAGTTGTAGATGCCGGCACTACCGCAGCAAACTCCTGCTTCCACGGCTTCTTTCAAAATCAAGCCAGGAATTGCTTTTAGTAATTCCCGCGGTTGTTTTGTAATGCCTTGGCCGTGGATCATGTGGCAAGCATCGTGAAATACCACCACTGGTTCGTCTAAAGGTTTAAGCCGCGCTTTGAATTCTGCACTTAAGCCCAGTTGCATAAGGAATTCGTGCACATCCAGCACAGGGGCAATGAAGCCTTCTTGCCCGGCTAGTAATTGCGGATAACGCTTAAGGGTGTGGCCGCAGCCGGAAGCGGCCACAACAATTGCATCCAGCGCTTCTGTGGCGGCAGCGGCATTAAAGATCCGCACCAAATCCATGGCCAGGCTTTGGGTTTGGAGCAGTTCCCCTTGATGATCACTCACCGCGCCGCAACAGCCCTGGCCTGGAGGTAGCAACACCTCCACCCCATTGGCTGCGAGCACCGCCAAGGTGGCTGCATTAACGGCTGGATCAAATACCCGCTGCACGCAACCAAGCACCAAGCCAACCCTGGCGCGGCGGGCCCCCTCAGCAGGGATCAGCCCCACCGGATCAGGCCCAAATGCTCCCGCTGGCAAGGGGGGCAATAATTCTTCCATCGCTGCAATTCCCGGCCCAAATAGGCGGGTTATGCCACTGCAGCGGGCCAGCTTTTGAAGCGCCGAATCTTTGTAAGCGCTCAACGGCTTAACTATTGCCCTAAGCCGTTGCGGATAGGGCAGCAAATTCAATAGCAATTTCCGCAATTGCCGCTGCCAGGGATTGCGCAGGCTGGGGTT
>VFLB01000279.1 GCA_009914645.1 Synechococcaceae bacterium Bin_79_3 | reverse complement strand
GCTTTTATTCCTGGAATTTCAGCGGGTTCTACACACGCATGCAGTAGGGCCCTCACACCTGCATTTCGCCAACGCTCGGCAACTATCGCTAGGTCGTCGTCGAACTCACGAAAAACAATGTGGCAATGGCTGTCTATTAACGGCAGCAAAACTTCACCCATCCACTTAGGAAATTAAACCTGAGCTGTTTGGGCAAGTTCTGAAGTTGCCTTTTTAACTGCCGCACTAAGGCGTGATTTCTGGTTGGCCCCTGTATTGCGATGCAGCACCCCAACTTTCACTGCTTTATCAATTTTGCTGAATGCAGCACTTAATGAATCCTGAACAATCACCTTCGATTCAGCTCCTGGCTTGCTGCCATAGGCCTCACATGCAGTAAAGCAACGCTTCATCAAAGTGCGTAATGCAGACTTATAGGTGCGATTTTGCACCCTATTGCGCTCTGCAATCTGAATACGCTTTTCAGCAGATTTGTTATTGGCCACTTGGTGTTACTGAGCAGAACATCAAACCAAAATCCTAGCTCCTTGCGGCCCCCCATCATTGCGAAACCCAAACAGCGTTAGCTTTAGACAAAAGTGCGTAAAAAATCCAGCCATGTTGCTGAAGTTGCTGAGCGATCCAAAGGAAGCCGCAACAATGCTGGCCGCGATCGGCAACCGCACCAACAACCCTAAATCGCAAGAAGCACGCCACACCGTTGACGCGATTATTGAACGGGTGCGATTAGAAGGTGATCAAGCCCTCAAGCACTACACCGAAAAATTTGATGGTGCAAAGCTTGAGGAGCTAAGGGTTCCCCCCGAAGCCATACAGCGCGCTTGGCAACTCACAGCTGAACCACTACAGCAGGCTTTGCAGCTCGCAAAAACAAGAATACAAACGTTTCACGCCAAGCAATTACCCGCCGACATAACGCTTGAAGGGCCCCATGGCGAAAAACTGAAACGGCGCTGGCGGGCGGTGGAGCGGGCTGGTTTGTATGTGCCAGGCGGCAGAGCTTCATATCCCAGCACCGTATTGATGAATGCAATTCCAGCTGAAGTGGCCGGGGTTAAACATCGCGTAATGGTTACTCCACCAGGCCCTGATGGCCAGATTAATCCAACAGTACTAGCCGCAGCTCACCTAGCCGGCATTGATGAGATTTATCGCGTTGGTGGAGCTCAGGCAATTGCAGCGTTGGCTTGGGGCACCGAAAGTATTCCTCAGGTTGATGTGATCAGCGGCCCTGGCAATCTCTACGTAACGCTCGCCAAAAAAGCACTATTTGGAAGGGTTGGCATTGATTCTCTTGCCGGACCCAGCGAGGTTTTGATTATTGCCGACGACAGCGCTGATCCCATTTTGGTAGCAGCAGATCTTCTTGCTCAAGCGGAACACGACCCCCTAGCCGCCGCAATCCTGCTCACCACAAGCGAACGTATTGCCCTCGCTGTGCCTGTTGAAGTGGAAAAACAACTGCAAGATCACCCCAGGCGAGAACTCACCAGCGCTTCGATTCGTGATTGGGGATTGGTGGTGCTCTGCCAAAGCATTGAAGAGGCAGCAAAACTTTCAGACAGCTTCGCCCCTGAACATTTAGAACTACAAGTTTGCGATCCAGATACCTTGGCGGAAAGGATTCAACAGGCCGGAGCGATCTTCCTTGGTAGTTACACCCCAGAAGCCGCTGGTGATTATCTCGCTGGCCCAAATCACACCCTTCCCACCTCTGGCACAGCACGCTTTAGTGGCGCCCTCAGCGTTGAAACCTTTATGCGGCACACAAGCTTGATTGGGTTTAATCAGCAAGCTTTGCAAGCAACAGGTGCTGCAATCATGGCCCTTGCGGCCAGTGAGGGTTTACATAGTCACCGTGAATCTGTGCGACTAAGGATTGAGCATAAGGCTTAAACTTTAATTAATAATGTTCAATTGTTTTGGCTTGTTGTGAGGATTAAATATAAACAACTGATCGCCAGATTGCGCAGAGATATCTTTGCGGGAAAATATCCAATTGCGGGTACTGCCAAATTTTCGCAGCAAGTAAACTCGATTTGTGTCAGTTACCATTTGCTTGTCAAGCAAGTTTTGAGAATTCGCTACACTTATACTTCCACTCTCATAAAATTCAAGTTTTTTCCCATTCAATGATTTACGTATTAAATCCCACTTATCATAAACTGGAGTAAGCAGACATGCACTGGGCTTAATTTCTGGTTGTATTTTACTGCAGTGGAACCAAGTGATTCTACGATCTTGCTCCGCAAGCAAACGACGTTGTTGCTCAAAAAAACGCGGGCGCGGAAACCCAATCTCAAGGAACGGCAACAAGACAAACAAAGGAATTAACAAACAACCAATCTGAATATAAATAAAATTAACTTCTTGCTGAAAAACGCTCAATTGCCAAACAATAAGAATTCCACCTACACCGATCATAAGCATGGGAGTTGTGTAGCTTTCCCTGCCAGCCATTGCCAGACCGAATGAAGAACGGCTAAGGCTTACACTTAAGCTAAAGAGCAATCCATAAATGACCGGGATACTAAATATAATTAAACGCTTCCATTGCCAAGGTTTAAACTCAAACTTAGCCCGGAACAATTGAAATCCAATAAGCACAAAGGTTACAATAGACCAAAGCCCAGATGTTGGCCACCAATTAATTAACATCTGTAAGGTAAATGCTAAATTAAATTGCCACGAACTCACTTGATCATGAGCGACAGGCATCAATGAAATAACTATTAACGTAATAATCGTTGATATAGGCATTAGAAATCGCCGATCAAACAGAATTAAGCGAACAATTCCTACAGCGATTAGAACCCCATATCCCTGGCCGCCATTAAGAAGTGCGAATGGCGGCAACATCAAATCAAACCAAGCCGGCAGCCGAGCGGGAAGCTCCAGCATGATCGCAACAGAAGAAAGTAATAGTAAATTATGAAAAAACCAAGAGATATTGATATCCCAAATTAAATTTTCAGCCTGCCACGGATTAAAAAATAGCAGCGCACCTGCCAATATAATTATAAGCCTAACTAGTGGGTACTTACCACAGCTAATTCGAGTTAAGCAATGCCCAAACACAAAGAGGCATCCAAATATAAGTAAAAATGATGTTGCCACACTCCATGCGCCCAAGGGTTCTCCCGCAAGCTGAGGAAACACCGCTATGAGCCTGCTTAAAACGTACCTATGTTCATTTACAGGAAGGAATAAAGCGCGCCACGAATGAAAACCATCGGTAAGGCCACCCTGTTCAAGAAAAACCGCTGAGTCAGCTACGAGGTGAGGCCACGCAATAGCCACATTAATGGATTTTATAAGTGAAGCTAGAAGGGGGAATAGGAAATTCAGTTCTATACCCAATAGAACCATTGGTACAAAAATCTTCCACCTGCGTAGCAGTTGAATCATCGCTTCACAAGCTCGCGAACTTTTGGTTCGCCAGCAATAATTTCACCTACCAAAACCTGATGAGTTAAATTAATAAATAAACCATTTTCCAATACTCCTGGCAAGTTGTTAATTGTTGCTTCCAAGGCGGCTGATTCTTTGATGCCACCAATGAATTTCACATCAAGTACTAAGTTTCCCTGATCTGTAACCACTGGGCCAGCCTTTTTTACCGCCATGCGCAGCTGAGCCATGCCCCCCAACGATTCCAACTGGCTTTGAACCTGCCGCCAAGCACCTGGAAGCACCTCTACCGGGAGAGGAAACTCAAGATTGAGAGTATCTACAAGTTTGCTGGAATCAACCACCACCACAAATCGTTTTGCCCTCACCGCCACAAGTTTTTCCTGGACATGACAAGCGCCACCACCTTTGATCAACTGAAAAGCAGGATCTACTTCATCAGCTCCATCAATTGCCAAATCAATACGGTTAACAGCATTAAGAGCTTGCAGAGGAATTCCAAGCTCAGCTGCGAGCACCTCCCCTTGAAATGATGTAGTTACACCAACTAAATCTTTTAAGCGACCGTCTTTTAAGCGGGCTCCCACCTCCTTGATCATCAAAGCTGCTGTAGAACCAGAGCCCAACCCCAAGACCATGCCGCTCACAACTTGATCAACTGCTGCCAGTGCTACGGCTTGCTTCATCTGATCTTGAAGATTTGGCATCACGAAGTTGCTGTGTTTCGCGAACCTAGCAACGGAGCACAAATCCCTCTAACTATCCCTGGGAAGCCGATTCAGGCAACGGGGCGGGACAGATCGGTAATTTGAGGTTTTCACTGCCGCGCAACACCTCCAAATCCAACGATTCACCTACCGTTGAACCCTCAACCACCGCCAGTAAATCAGCGGGGGCGTGCACAGGTTTACGGCCGGCAGAAATCACTAAATCACCTCGATGCAATCCTGCTTTTGCTGCTGGACTTTGGGGCAAAACCTGTTGAACTAGGGCCCCATCTCGTTCAGGTAACTGCAGCAAGGCATTGGGATCAGCATTGTGATCTTTAGCTCTACGGGCGGTGAGGGGAACCAATTGGAGCCCCAGATAGGGATGCACCACGGGTGTGCCGGCAGCCAAACTTTGGGCGACCCCTCGGGCCAAATTGATTGGAATTGCAAAACCCAAGCCAGCCCCAGGGCCAGCTCGCACAAGGGTATTTAAACCAATTACTTCACCTTCTCCATTTAGTAACGGACCACCTGAGTTACCAGGATTAATTGCAGCGTCAGTTTGGATTAATTCCAATCTCTTATCAGTAAAGCCAAGGCTGGAAATATTGCGATGCAAGCTGCTCACAATGCCAAGAGTTACGGTGCTATCAAGGCCGTAAGGATTGCCAAGGGCAATAGCCCAATCGCCTGGTTCCAATGCGTTGGAATCGCCAAGAGGGGCCGCCTGCAAATCTTTGGTGCCAGCTGGAAGCCTCACAACTGCCAGGTCTGTGATGGGGTCTGTACCCACCACATCGCCGTCAAGTTGGCGGCCATCAGCCAGGGTTACTTGAACCCGATCAGCACCGTCTACCACGTGATTATTGGTTAAAACCAAGCCATCAGTATCGATAACCACCCCAGAACCTTGGCCATTTTCACGGTGGCTGTTTGGAAGATCCCCAAATAATTCGCGCAGTAAAGGATCTTCAAGACCAGGCTCAAAACCGCTATTGCGCACCTCCCTTTCAGTATCTATGCGAACCACTGCTGGAGCAGTTCTAGCAACCGCTTTGGCTACAAAACCATGCTCGGCATTGGCTGCAGACGGCTTTGAAAAAGCGAGGATCAGCCCAAATAAAACTGTTATGCAAGCCCGCAGCAATCGTTTTCAGAACAGAACCATATGAGCCTAGTTAGGCCAGCGCAACAATGTTTCCTGCCAGGTGCCATCGGCTTCGAGCTCCACAAAACGAGCTCCACATTGGTGCGGTAACCCCAAAGGGCAACTCTGGGTGGGGTTGAACTGTAAAAAACTTGAAGGGCAGCCCAGCAACGTAGTTTTTGCGTGCTTGTCACGCCGATGTTGATGTATGTGCCCCATCAACACAATTTTAGGTTTAGCAAAAGTTGCGAGCCGATCTAGCAATAAACATCCCTCCCGTTGTGCCTCAGGGGGGTGATGCACCGCCACGAGCAAATCAGCGGATTGATTACTTAAAACTTTTTTTGCCCAATGAAGCTGAGCTTTTGAGATCCAGCCATCCACCTCCCCGGGCCAATGGCTATCAAGAAGTAATAACTGCCAACCGCCAATGTGAATTAGAGCAGGCGCCACATGGGCTATTCGGCCAAGACAGGCTCTCAGCAGCTGGGGATGGTCGTGGTTACCTGCAAGTAGAGCAATGGGAATGCCAAGGGGAGCCAATAAATTGCGTAATAGCGCGTAACCGGCCCAGGATTCGTCTTGACATAGATCGCCGGTTAGCAAAAGCAAGTTTGGTGGGCGCCCAATTTGTAATAAAGCGCTTTCCAGGCCGTTTTTTAAAGCAACAAATGGCTGCACGCCCCGATACCAACCAAGGGGGGTTGCCAGCAGATGTGGATCACTTAGTTGAAGAATTGAAACGGACATAACTAAACTGAACTACCTGCCAACTAACAATTTGGATAATTCACCACAAGTTTGCCCTCTATGTGAGGCAACCATCAATCCAGCTTCGGGAAGCGCAAACGAAGTGCGCTTCAGTGCTGGTGCTTTGGGCAGCCGCGCCAAGCTATGGGCGCGCGTATGCCAATACGCCCAAGAGCGCGGTGGTTGCATCAATTCAAATGCAGCTCTACGCAGCGAGCCCCAACCCACTGATTTTTATGGTGAAACTCCTTCTATTGAATTGCCCCCGAAGCCGGCGGAGTCTTAAGATTTAGAAGTGCCCGGCGGGTAACCAGCTGCAGCAGCCTTGAGGCTGAAGCTTTTGGGCAATCGTAATTATCCTGCGATTGCGGGCCGGGAGGCCCTACGAGTTACTTGCCCTTGGCTCATTCATCACTACCACCGTTGGAAAACCTGGCAACTTTAATTGCAAATCCAATGGGATTTGAGATTAAAAGCGTTGTTTTGCATAGCCACCGCAATCCCCAAGCTTTGGTGATTGCTCTTGGCAGAACCAATGGCACCGATATAAGCCTTGAAGATTGCGCTTCATTCAGTAGTGCATTTAGTGATGCACTTGAAGCGGAACCCTTACTTAGCGAGGCCTATGTTCTTGAAGTTACAAGCCCCGGAGTGGGGGAAGTGCTTCTTGATGATCGAGATTTCCGCAGTTTTCGTGGCTTCCCGGTGAGCGTTTTGCACAGAGATAAGGCTGG
>VFLB01000059.1 GCA_009914645.1 Synechococcaceae bacterium Bin_79_3 | reverse complement strand
GCTCTCACCTCAGCGCTACTGGCATTAAGGCGGCCAAGGCGAATATTTTCAGCAATACTCAAATCAAATAACACTGGTTCCTGCGGCACTAATGCCACCTGGTTCAACCATTGGTCACGATTGAAGCTGCCTATCGGCAAACCATCAGCCAGCAGCTCTCCCCCTTGGGGTTCCAGTTGACGCAACAGCAGCTTTAAAACTGTGCTTTTACCGCCGCCACTGGGGCCCACCAACGCCAATGAGCTGCCTGCTGGGATTTGCAAACAAAGATCTTCAAGGCCGCCGCCTTCTTCATAGCGGTAGCTCACCTGTTTCAGCTCCAGGCCCTGCTTGAGCGGAGGCGGTGCCGGCAGACTTGCACCCTTGGTTTTGGCTGAACGCTGTTGCGGTAACTTTCGCTCTAATAGATCCAAGGCGGTGCTGGCCGCCTGCAACGGCAGTAATAAGGGGCCCAATTGCCACATGCCGCTAACTAAAGCTGTTGCTATGCCAAGCGCTGCCACCAATTGCCCCACACTTAATTGCTTTTGCAACACCAACCAAGTTCCTAATGCGAACACACTTACCAAGGTGAGTAGAGCAGATGCGGTGAGGGCTGCATTTTGCAACCCATTCACAGTGCCCACCTGAAGACCTTTGCGTTTTAAATCGTGGTTGCGCTTAGCAAATTCTGCCCGCGTTGCGCTGCCAAGACCAAACAGATCCACTAACTCGCGGCTGCGCAAACGCTCCAGGGCAAATGCCAACAAAATTGCAGCCTTTGCAACCCGGCCCTCCTCACTACGAGCTAAGGCTGGGGTGAAAGCAACTTGGCTTAAAAACAACAACGGCGTGAGAACCACCGCAACTAATGCCAAACGCCAATTGATCTGAAACAGCAACAACACACTGAGCACGAGCTGAGCAAGTGTCCAAATAAAAAGCGGCAACTGAACCACCACCACATTCTCAATGGTGGGTATCTGCTGGGCTAATAAAGCCTGTTGTTCCCCTTCAAATCCAACCCCAGCTGGCTGTTTCTCCTGAAGCAATTGTGCAAACAAACGCTCACGAAAATCATTCCCAAGTTCACCGCCAATTGCTGCAAATAGTTTTACTTGCAAGCCATTACATGCCACCGCTATCAACAACCAAACGCAGGGCAATACCAAAAGAGGAATAGCGCGGGCCGGTTCCCCAGGGGTGATAGCGCGATCGATAACCAACTGCAATAAAACTGGAATCCCCACCATTAAGAGGGGATCTGGCAATACCGCCAAAATTGCTATAAAGGCCTGAGAGCGATATTTACCGAAATAAGGCCAAAGGCGCAGCGGCAGCGTTAAGGCAGCCATAAATAACAAGAACCAATCTGAGTTAAAGCTTAATAACGCTGAACGCTTGGATCGATCTCTTTACTCCAGGCTTCAATACCACCTTCAATATTGATACCTTCGATGCCATGACGCCGCAATGCAATCAAAGCCTTGGCGCTCCGCCCCCCCAATTTGCAATGCACATAAAGACGTTTACCCATGCTCAGCTCTTTCACACGCTCGATGGCACTGCCATCTTCAATTGAATCCAAAGGCACCAAAATCGCCCCAGAGATAACAGCGATTGCAGCTTCTGGTGGATTACGCACATCGAGCAATATCAAATCCTTTGCATCACTATCTAAAAGTGCTTTCAAATCAACAACACTTATGCTTGCGACAGAACCCGCCTCCTCCTGGCCAGGGGCACTGCCTCCCACACCGCAAAATTCTTGATAATCTATTAATTTATCAATTACTGGTCGCTCTTTGGAAGGGCGTAATTTAAGTTCTCTAAATTTCATTGTAAGCGCATCAAACAACAACAACCTGCCGCTTAATGTTGTGCCAATTCCAGTTATTATTTTTATAGTTTCAGTGGCCTGGATAATTCCAATAATTCCTGGCAATACACCCACCACTCCCCCTTCAGCGCAAGAGGGCACCAATCCTGGTGGCGGTGGCTCTGGGAATAGGTCGCGATAGTTAGGGCTTTCAGGGTCCAAATTAAATACTGTTGCCTGCCCTTCAAAACGGAATATCGAGCCGTAAACATTGGGCTTTCCTAATAAAACGCATGCATCATTTACTAAATAACGAGTAGGGAAATTATCAGTGCCATCGCAAATAATATCGTAGGGAGTCATTATCTCCAGAGCATTTTCACTTGTTAATGCTGTTTCATAAAGATCTACTTGGCAATGGGGATTAATCTCATGAATGCGATGTTTTGCAGATTCAATCTTTGGTTTGCCAACCCAACTAGTGCCGTGGATCACCTGCCGTTGCAGGTTGCTGTAATCCACCACGTCAAAATCGACAATTCCCAAACGACCCACACCAGCCGCCGCCAGGTAGAGCAGCAGCGGCGAGCCCAACCCACCTGTTCCAACACACAAAACAGCTGCCGCCTTCAGCCTCTTTTGCCCTTCCATGCCCACTTCGGGCAAAATCAGATGCCTAGAAAACCTGGCAATTTCATCAGGACACAAGCTGATATCGCTGGTGTTTAAAGGGAGCATGGCTGCATTACTTGGTGCACGTTGCACCTGAGCTTTTTTTATTCTCCCAAATACTTGGCCACCCCAAGCTTCAAACGATCAGCCAATGCCCATCGGTTTTGAAATAAGCCTGGTGAAACCACGAAGTTCTCGATACCTTGACCGCAGTATCTAATTCAAAGTCCATGACGGAACCAAGCGAAGTAAACATCGAGGCTCAACCGGTGGACAGCAGCAATGCTGAAAACACAAACCCGCTTGGCGATATCAGTGGGGCTGCTGCTGATTTCAAAGAGCGTTACAGCGAAGTTTTAGGAAAAGTGAACAATGCTCTTGATGGTGTGAATTGGACCCAGATGGGTCGTATCGGCAAATCCGTTGGGATCCTGGTAGCAGTAATAGTGGCCCAGGTATTAATAAAAGGAGTACTCGACACAATTAATCTGCTGCCAGTGGTTCCAGGTTTATTAGAACTGCTTGGTTTAGTAGTGGTAGGTAATTGGAGTTGGGGCAACCTTCGCACCAGCACCAAGCGGGAAGAGCTGGTGCAACGAATCACAAAACTGCGTCAGGAATATCTGGGTTGAATTCATCCCCATGGGATGTGGTGGTGGTGGGGGCTGGTATCGCCGGCCTCACCGCTGCTGCCCTTGCGGCCAAAGCTGGCAAAAAAGTCCTCCTTCTGGAAGCCCACCATCAGAGCGGTGGCTGCGCCGGTACTTTCAAGCGCGGTTCATACACCTTTGATGTGGGGGCTACCCAGGTGGCAGGCCTTGAATTGGGAGGCAGTCATCAACGAATTTTTTCTGAGCTAGCAATTGAGCTGCCCCAAGCCACCCCACTGAATCCTGGGTGTGTTGTTGATCTCAATGATGGCCACGAACCCATCAAGCTTTGGCGTAGTGCTGAACGTTGGCGCGAAGAAAGAAAACGGCAATTCCCAGGCAGTGAGGCTTTTTGGCAGCTTTGTGCCGCTATCCACCGCAGCAATTGGGCTTTTGCCTCTCGTCAACCGATATTGCCGCCTCGCAATAGCTGGGATCTGGGGCAATTACTAAAAGCCCTAGGCCCCGGCAGCTTGGCTAGCGGCCTTTTCATCGGTAATAGCGTTGCAGATTTATTACGACTTTGCGGTTGTGCTTACAACGCAAAACAACAAAGGCTGTGGCAATTCCTTGATCTCCAATTGCGACTTTATTCGCAAGAACCGGCCGAACGCACTGCTGCCCTCTATGGCGCCACCGTGCTCAACATGGCGCAAGAACCTCTGGGTTTGTGGCATCTTCAGGGTTCTATGCAAGCCCTTAGTGACGCCCTAGAAGGGGCCCTTGCTAAACACAAAGCAGAACTGCGGCTAAAACATCGCGTTGAGCGATTTAGATATCAAAACGGCAGCTGGCTAATTAGTGGAGAAGGCCCTGGGGGGAAGCAATTCGAATGCTCTAGCCCTCAGCTGGTGTGCAGCCTTCCACCCCAGGTATTACCAAAACTGCTTGGGGAGCAATTGCCCCCTACTTATGCCAAACGACTAGGGGAATTTGCAGAGCCATCAGGGGCTTTAGTGCTTTACGGCGCTGTGGATCGCGGTTGTTTACCAAGCGATTGCGCAAGCCACATACAACTCAACTGGAAAGATCCTGGTTCTATTTTTGTATCGATAAGTTGTGAAGGGGATGGTCGCGCTCCCGAGGGTCAAGCAACAGTGATCGCCAGCGTTTTTAGCCCAGCAAAAGCCTGGTTTGAGTTAGCTCCTGAAGCTTATGAAGCAAAAAAAACAGCGAGCCAAAATGGCATAGAAGCAGCTCTTGAGAAACTATTGGGAATCAAACAAAAACATTGGCTTCATCGTGAACTATCAACGCCAAGGGGCTTTGCCCACTGGACGGGGCGTCCTTATGGCTATGTGGGGGGATTAGGGCAAAGGCCTAATCGCTTTGGCCCCTTTGGCTTAGCTAGCCGCACCCCTTTGCAGGGGCTCTGGCTTTGCGGAGATGGCATTTACCCGGGGGAAGGCACTGCTGGCGTAAGCCTTTCCGCTGAGATGGCGATTAAGCAATTAATTGCATCCAGCTGAACCTGAAACCTCTTACACAAACTGCCCTCGCAATTCTTGGCATTGGCTGAGCTTTTGCTCTAATTTCTCCCACTGCTCATTTTCAACCAGCTCAGTTAACAATTGGAGCTCTTTTTTATAGCAATCAAGCGCTGTTAGCAGAGCGGAGCGGTTGGTTTGGGCCATCAAGCGCCCCAGCTGGGGGTTTCCGCCCCCCACCCTTGTGGTGTCGGCAAAGCCGGTGGAAGCTAATTGTTGCGCCAGAGGATCGCCTAGCGCAGCAGATTGCAACAGAGCCGCCCCCACCAATACGGGTAGATGAGAAATAAACGCCACGGCCTGGTCGTGTGTGCTGGCATCGCAGTGCACTGGGATAGCCCCTAGAGCTAAGGCCAGGGTTTCCACCAAAGCCAAAGCAGCAGGATCCCGCCCCTTTGCTGCCGTAATAACCCAAGGCCGCCCCTTAAAAAGCCCCTCCACCCCAGCCTCTACCCCAGCAGCAGCGGTACCAGCCATGGGATGGCTGGGCACAAAACGGGGCAAGCGGCTGCCAAGAGCTGCTTCAACAGGGGCTTTAACGGAACCCATATCTGTAACTACAGCCGCAGCGGGTAAACCGCTTAACAGCATTTCGCTTGGGGCGATTAGCTGATCAAGGGGCAGCGCTAACACCACAAGCGCGCAAGGTTTCATCAACTCCGCAGAAAGATCCACTGCATTCACTAAATCCCGCTCAAGGGCTCGTTGGGCAGTGGCTTGGCGATGCACCCACCCATGCACCACAAACCCGAGGCGACGCAGATCAAGGGCTAATGAACCTCCCATCAAGCCCAAACCCACTACACCGATCGGGGCACCGTTCAGCAGGGTTTGCAGTTGCTGCACACTTTCCGCTTGGTTTCTTGCTTGGTTTGCGGCTTGGTTTGTTGCTGTTGTTATTGCCATCTATGAAACGGGTTAGTTGGAGCAGCTATCTACGATCAGCTTGCTCAGTTTTTCTGAATGCTGGAAGCCCAGGCTCACCATCGCTTGAAGCAACTGCTTAGAGAGAGTGGTGGATCCAATTGGCCGCATCACTTAACCCTCACGCGCTTAGTTGCCCGCAGTCTGCGACGGGGCGACCACAGCCTCTTCCCGGTAAGCGCAACTGCAGATAGACCTTGGCTGCTGGGGCTGCTGTTACCGGTGTTGATGGCAGATTATCCAGTACTAATAGTGGCCAGCGAGTCGCTGCAGCGTCGATTAATAAAACGCGAACTGGCCTCCTTAGCGGCAATTGGATTACAGCGGCCCCTTTGGCAGGGCAAAAGCCCCCCAAATAGCCCAGGACTTTGGCTGGTAAGTGCAGCTGAACTAGTGGAAATCTGGCGGCGTGGAGAACTGGGCGATCATCAATTGATCTTTGCTGAAGCAGAGGAATTAGAAGAGCAGCTGCGCCAGGCGCAGGCAATTAGGTTGCTGCCGCAGCATTGGGATCAACTGGCCAGGGCGAAACCACAACTTGCTCACTCCTTGTTGCATTTGCATGAAAGGTTGAGCCGGCAACTCTTAAATCGTCCGTTAGGCCGCCGCCCCAACCTTGCGATCGCCGCCGAACAGGAAGCTCCCCTGAGGCTTTTAGTTCAGGGGATTGAAGGACTGCCAGAACCCTGGCAAAGCTGGCAGCAAAGCGTGGGGCCCCATTGGACTAGCTGGGCGGTAACAGAACCGAAGCTGTTGCAATGGAGCCTGGAACGCCAACCCTTAAAACCGTTAGCAAGCCTTAGTGGCTTAATGCTGCAACGGGGGGCAATTCTGATAGGTGCCCTGATGCCCCAGGGGCAAAGGTTGCAAGATCTGGGATTACGCAAACCAGTGGTGGTGCCTCTACACACCCCAGAACGCCATGAGGCGTTACCCCTATATGCGCCACGGCTGCAGGCGATGCCAAATAGCCCTTTTTTTTCTGAGCAACTGCTAGCGCAGTGTCGGCGTTTGGTGCTGGGGCAACTGGAGCTTTCGGTGGTGTTGGTAAACGACGACCCCCTACGGCAATGGCTTACTAGTGCCCTTGCCGCGGAGTTTGGTCAACGGGTAGACCACGAACAAACTGCGCCTGATAGCAACGGGGTGGTGTGCTGCAGCTGGGATTGGTGGTTGGAACACCACGAACAATTGCCGCAACCAGGCCAATTAATTGTGGGTTTGCTGCCGATTGCCAGCCTGGAGGATCCACTCACCGCTGCACGGGTAAATAACTTGAGGCAAGGCGGTCGCGACTGGTTTCGGGAATTGCTGCTGCCTGAAGCGATTGAACGGGTGCAACGGGGTGTAGCCCCGCTGCGCACTGGCAAAACTTGCCGGCTGGCGGTATTGGATGGCCGGTTGAGGGGGCGGGGCTGGGGGCAAAGGGTGCTGGATGCCCTTGAGCCTTGGGAGCCACTGGAAAGACTGCTCCCTGCTTAGACGCCCCATGCGCCACACTGAAGATTATTCGCTTAATCAGCATGGGCGAAGCTCGCCGTCGCTCCAGCCAGGGACTGCCGCCAAGAGTTAGTAAAAAGGCAGCGCCAAAAGACGACTCTCCTCGCATCGTTGCTTGGATCCCACTAACCCAAAATCAAGCTCGCCAATTTGTGAGCCTCACCAGCAAAGGAGCCTGGATTGGCATTGGCGCCATGGCCTTGCTCTGGGTAACTGTGCGTTTTATTGGGCCAGCCGCAGGCTTATGGCACTTATCAGACGGATGATCAATGTGCCGTTCCTCTGACATTGCCGTCTCTCTAGGTATTTACACTCGCAAAATCTGAAGAAATCCCTAAAATAGATTTGGTTGAGTAATTTCTTGTGTTTTTACGATTAGCGGCTCAGTACAAAGATCTTGTTCAAGATCTAGTGATAAGCCTGAAGGCTCTAGCCGAAAGCATGAAAAAGGAAGGTGTTTCAGCTAGTTGTTACACCTGCGGTGAAGATGGCAGCCATGGAGCATCTTTTGTTGCCGATCTAGGTGATGGCCACGCAGTGCGTTTCCTAGTTTCTGATTGCGGCATCAACTGGATGGAGCTGCGCCATGGCGTTGAGCTGGTGAAATTGGAGGGTGCTGAAGCAATCCAAGAATTAGATCGCCTCAGCAAGCATCTCCGCGGCATCCAGAGCCAAAAATTTCAAACCGTTGGCTCAGCTCGCATCAGCCAATGAACTAGCGCTGCTAGCTTCTTCTGTTGAAGCTCGCTCTGAACCCTCCTTTCGTTTTGCCGCCGCTACAGCTAGAGGCTTCATTGAATTTGCCGTTACATCAGCACCTTCAGTGAGCTTTTGGCGGGTTTTTGCTTCGATAATTTCTTTAGCTTCAGGGTTTTGTTCGAGCCAAGTAATTGTGTTGTCTCGTCCTTGACCAACGTTGTCTCCGTTGTAGCTGTACCAGGCTCCCTTACGCACCACTACTCCCGTTTCTTCAGCTAGGTCGAGCAAACAACCAAGAATGCTGATGCCGCGGCCGAAAATGATATCGAATTCAGCGATACGAAAAGGAGGCGCCACCTTATTTTTTGCCACTTTTACCTTGGCGCGAATGCCGTATTCCTCTGTGCCCCTTTTAAGGGTTTGGATCCGACGGATATCGAGTCGCACCGAGGCATAAAACTTGAGAGCATTGCCGCCGGTAGTTGTTTCCGGGTTGCCGTAAGCAATACCAATCTTTTGGCGCAACTGGTTGAGAAAGATCACCGTGCAACCGGATTTACCGATATTGCCGGTGATTTTTCGCATCGCCTGGCTCATCAAGCGGGCTTGGCTACCTACCGCTAGATCACCCATTTCCCCCTCTATCTCAGCCCTTGGGGTAAGCGCCGCCACGGAATCCACCACAACGATGTCTACCGCAGCAGAACGCACCAGCTGATCAACGATCTCGAGGGCCATCTCACCAGTATCTGGCTGAGAAACCAGCAGATTTTCTACATCTACGCCCAAAGAGGCCGCGTATAGGGGATCAAGAGCGTGTTCCGCGTCGACAAAAGCTGCTACCCCACCCCGTTTCTGCACCTCTGCAATGGCATGGAGCGTGAGAGTGGTTTTACCTGAGCTTTCAGGACCGTAAACCTCCACAACCCGACCCTTCGGATATCCGCCACCCAAAGCGAGGTCAAGGGTGAGAGCGCCGGTAGAAATTGTTTCCACCCGCATGCGGGAGGCATCTCCCAGCCGCATGATGGAGCCCTTGCCAAAGTTGCGTTCAATTTGGTTTAACACCAGCGCCAGGGCCTTTTCCCGCTCGCTAGCGGAAGGTGAAGCGGCCTGGAGGGATCCAGATTGGTTTGAACCGGCCTGGGATTTGGAATCAGCAGTCATGGGCTAATAAACAGCAAAGAAAAAAGTAACTAGATCGAGTGAAAACACAATTTTCTGGATTATCCAGAATTCGCACTGGATTATCCAGGCATCGTGCAACCACCTAGGAAGAAGTTCCACCCAAGCCGCCCGGTGTATCGACCGGCGAAGGTAGAAATGGTTAGTTCAAATGTATTGTAACAAATCAGGGCCAGTCGTCTAGGGGTAAGCCCAGGGTTTCGCGGTTAAGCAAGGCGATCCGCTTTGGCAAATTTTCTTTGTCGTTTGGCAAGAGGTAGCCCCAAGACACCAAAAGGCAGCTCAGATCTTCTAATCCCGGGGTACGCAGCACCTCTTCAAGGGTGAGCCTGCGATCCTCTAAAAACCGCCACGGAATTTGATTGGCCCTGCCGCTGGCTCGCTCTGCTAGCAAACCAGCTAACACCACGGGTTTTGGGCCTGCTTCGCGGCCATGAACCGCTACGGGTTCCAAGCCATGGGCCCTTAGTAGTTCCTCGGTGAACTGGGCACTTTTAGTGGTGAGCACTTGCCAGGGCACCCCATCCTGCTGAAATCGGCAAAGACGCTCCTGCATCCAGGGAAACACCTGATGCCTCGCTAGCCAACGCTGGCGGTCGCTCGCGATCGCCTCTTGCCGTACTTGATCAAGTAGCTGGGTGAGCTCTGCTTGCTTCCAACCCAAAAGGGCAAGACTGCCCTGCAGTGCAGCTCCGTAATTTTGATGAAAACTGACCTCTGGTAAAGCCTTTCCCCCCACCAAAGCTGCGAGCACAGGCATCTCCCAGCCAGCCAGCACCCTTGGCCGCAAGGTTGCGAATAGAGGAGGCAGTTTCTCTGGCAACGAGGCTAATGAGGGCAATAAGCGCTGGGCGCAACTGCGGGCGGCCCACCAGTATTCGGCCATGCCATCAATAACCACACCATCAAAATCGGTGATCAGCACAGCAAAAATAGCTTCAAAAAACTGGGTCGCTAGGATTCGAACCTAGGAATGGCGGTACCAAAAACCGCTGCCTTACCGCTTGGCGACGACCCACTGGGGCGCTGTTAGAGCTAGAGCTGCCTAACGAGTTCTTATATAGCCACAAAAGGCTACCCAGCGTCAAACCCCTCGCACAAAAACCCGATTATTCAGATGTGAGCCTTGCGTTGTGATGCCGCAGCAAACGCTCTAGGGCACGCTGCACTTGGGGCAAACTGTTCGCTTTGATCACGTGGATCGGCACCCCGCCATCACGGGCTTCTCGGCGCACTTCTGGGTGTAAACCCAGCTGATTTTTGCCCGCCAAAACCGCATCGGCCTGGGCGAGATCTTCGGCCAGTTGCACAGGCCAATGGCGGCTGCGGGCCGCCTGGGTTACCAACCGGGCAGCGACACCACAACAGAAAATCATCAATGGCGCGCTAGATCCAACTAATGGCTTTTGTGCAGGTTTACTTACTTGCTTAATCAGCGGTGTTGGCGGCAGCGGTGTTGGCGGACGCAGCAGCGAAGGCAGGGGTTGTTCAACTTTTAGGCAGCCCGCCCGATCCACGGTGCGAATTTCGGGCCGCGCTCCATCACCTCTTAATAAACGATCAACAGTGCCTGCAACATCTGTATGCACCAGCCAACGGCTGCGGCTGTGCATCTCCACGGCAATCGGGAAAGTAGGAGCGGCTGAACGCTCTAAAACCGCCTTACGGCTGCCGCGGCGGCGGGCTTCATCGTCGCCGAGAGTTACCGCCTGCACTCCCCCCACCAGATCGGAAAGGGTGGGATTTCGCAAAAGATTTTCTAATGCGTTGCCATGGGCTGTTGCAACAAGCTGAACCCCCCTTTCGGCAATGCTGCGGGCCGCAAGGGCCTCCTCCTCTGTGCCGATCTCATCGATCACAATTACCTCGGGCATGTGGTTTTCCACTGCTTCGATCATTACCCGGTGTTGCCATTGAGGTTTTGCCACTTGCATGCGGCGGGCACGACCAATCGCGGGATGGGGCACATCGCCATCACCCGCAATCTCGTTGCTTGTGTCTATTACCACCACCCTTTTACCAAAATCATCGGCTAGCACCCGGGCGATCTCTCTTAAGGCGGTGGTTTTGCCAACCCCAGGGGGCCCCAACAACAAAAGCGACTGAGCTGAATCAAGCAGATCACGCACCATCGCCACAGTTCCAAATACAGCCCTCCCAACCCGGCAAGTGAGGCCAATCACCAGCCCCGAACGGTTACGCAGGGCGCTAATGCGGTGCAAAGTGCCTTCTATACCCGCTCGGTTGTCGCCTCCAAATGAACCCAATTGATCGATTATTAGGCGCAGATCCTCGCCGCTTACAGGCTTAGATCCCAAATCCACGCAGCCATGGGGATAGCGGGCTTCAGGTTTTCGGCCAAGATCCAAAACCACCTCCAACAGGCCTTCCCGCTGGGCTGAAGTGGCCAAAAGAAGTTGCAACTGAGTGGGAAGCACCGAGAGCAGGCGATCGAGATCATCGGTAACGCGATGCTCCTTAACAGTTACCCCAGATAACAGTGAACCAACTTCTGCGCTCACAATCTCCGTTCCTGGCAGATGCGCACTGGTTTAGCAGGCCCAGAGTAATTCCAGAGAATGTTGAGCCTTTGGCCACAAATCAGGGCAGTGAAGAAGCCGTTGGCCCCTTCGTTCGGCTTCCACCAAAAAAGGTTGCAGCAGCGCGCGAGCACTGCCCCCATAAGCGATTCCAGCAATACCGCCTCTGGCAGGCCTAGGCGATAGCTGAATCTTGAGAAGGCGGCGGCGGCTATCAGCGTTGGTGCCGCCGGCAAGCTGTATCAAGCCCGGGGGCAGGAATGGCCCGAGGCGTTCAAATAAAGCCACTGCGGCATGGGCAGTGCCCGCACCAATGTCGCCACTCATAGGGCGACCATCCAGTTGCCAAAGCCAAGGCCAGTTTGATGACGTTAAAAGACCATGAAGCTGCCATAAATAAGCCGCTAGAGCTAACTGCCCAGGCTCGCGCCCCTCGCCGCAACTCACCGCAAGCAAACTCAGTGATAAATCACTACTGCTGATAGCCGTTAATACCTGCGCAAAAGCCTGGCTGCGGCCTGGGCTGGTGTGAATTTCAATAGCATCGGGTTGGGCCTGCTTAAGCAACTGAACAAGCTGCTGCCCCTCCAGCTTCACCGCCTGCTCCTGAATCAAATTCAGGGGACAAATCTCCAAACAGCGACCACAGCCGTAACAGCGATTTGCGATCACACCGATGCTGGGATCAATGGCCAAAGCCGGACATACCGGAACGCAGGGGCGCGGACAGCTGCTCGGGCACAACTGCGGATCAAAAACCGCTTTACGAAAATGGGGGTCTAGGCCATCGCTAAGGCTCAACATCAACCAAGGCCGGCGCGGCACCCCCTGATCTAGGGCCCACGCAATGCCCCGTTTCACCGCTGTTATCACCCCTAAATCTGCTGCTATATCGAGGCAATGGGCACCCGCCAAAGTTGCCAAGGCGGCTTGATCTTCAAGGCCCTGCAGATCATGGTTACTTGCGCCACCTATCCACTTAACCCAGCTGCCGTGGGCAAGCGCTGCTTCTGGAGCAAGCCAAGTCTTAACTCGAACCAAGAGCTAACTCAACTCAAGCTCTCGGAGGGGCTGCCAGCGCAAATTCCGGGAACCACCCATTTCCAGCACTAAATGCAAACGCGATTCCCTTTGGCATAAAGCCTGCAGGCTATTGCGCTCTGCAGCTGATAAAACCTGACCCTCCAAAAGCCAAAGCAAAATAGGCTTGGGTCCAGACAAAGCGGGTCCCAGTTGAGGCATCACCATTTGGACATCCCCTACGGCAGCTTCCCTACCCACCCTTTGATGACCCAGATGGGGAGGCCGAATGCCGTGAAGCCCGAATAAAAAAACCTCCGGATCGCCCAAACCACGAACTGAGCTGAGCTCGGTGTGGTAACCGCAAGCTCTCATTCGCCTTAACAACCTTGTTTCGGCGCCGCCTTCAAGGGGGGCATATAAAGCCAATGCCTTGGATCGCTCCAGATCTCTGCGGAAAGTGCGGCCGCTGAGTAGCAGGGGCATGGGGGCACCAGCAATTCAGATCATTCTGGCAGGGCCGAGAACTAACTCACACTTTTACCAATATTGAATTTCAACCTCAATGGTGTAGCTTGGTTAACTATGCAATTGATGTTGTGCCCGAGCGCTAGCCGGGCCTCCAGCAGAAAATGCTAAGGGCTACCACAGTTGATAGCTCTTTCTGGCCAGTGCGAATTCTGAATTTCTCAGATTTTGCCGGGAAACTTACACCGGAAATCTTCTTAATTTAAGGGGAATTCGCGGCGATCAGTCTCAGCCAATCCTGCATTGATTTATCAAGCAGATCCCCTAGCCAACTTCATCGGATTCCGTTGAAGCCTGGTTACCACAGCTGGCGTGTTTCACCTCCCATGTCTATCGGCATTCTTGGGAAGAAATTGGGTATGTCCCAATTCTTCGACAACGAAGGCAAGTCCATCCCGGTCACTGTGATCGAGGCGGGTCCTTGCCGCATCACCCAAGTCAAAACTCCTTCCAACGACGGCTACAGCGCTGTCCAAGTTGGGTTTGGCGACATTCGCGAAAAGCTCGTTAACCGGCCAGCCCAGGGTCACCTGAGCAAATCGGGAGATGAGCCCCTGCGTCACCTCAAGGAATACCGCGTCGATTCGATCGATGGGGTTGAACTTGGTGGAAGCCTCACTGTTGAAGCTTTTAGTCCTGGACAAAAAGTTGATGTAAGTGGCGACACCATGGGCCGCGGTTTCTCAGGGCTTCAAAAGCGCCACGGCTTTAGCCGCGGTCCGATGACCCACGGTTCAAAAAACCACAGGGAACCCGGTTCAATTGGCGCCGGCACCACCCCAGGCCGGGTTTATCCAGGCAAACGGATGGCTGGCCGCTACGGCGGCACCAAAACCACCGTTAAAGGTTTAGTGGTGTTGAAGGTTGACGCTGAGCGCAATCTTTTAGTGGTGAAAGGCTCCGTACCGGGCAAACCCGGTGCCTTGCTAAGCATTCAACCGGCTAAGCGGGTTGAATACAAGGCTGGATCGTGAGAGAGGAAACCATGGTTAATTGTGTTATCCGCGACTGGCAGGGCAAAGAAGCTGGAAAGGCTTCCCTCGATTTAGCCGTTGCCAAGGAAACTACCGCTGCCAACCTTGTGCATCGCGCTGTTGTGAGGCAACTGGCAAATGCCCGCCAAGGCACTGCCAGCACCCTTACCAGGGCAGAAGTGCGTGGTGGTGGCCGCAAGCCCTACAAGCAGAAAGGAACCGGACGAGCCCGCCAGGGTTCAATCCGCACTCCCCTGCGGCCTGGTGGTGGCGTGGTGTTTGGCCCTAAGCCACGCTCCTACGAGATCTCTATGAACCGCAAGGAGCGTCGCTTAGCGCTGCGCACTGCCCTTATGAGCCGAGGCTCAGATTTGGTGGTGGTAAAAGCCTTCATCGACGAATTTGCCAAACCACGAACAAAAGACGTAGTGGCAGCTTTGGAGCGTTGGGGTGTGCCCAATGGCACCCGAGTGTTGCTTGTGGTGGCCGAGCTGGCCAGCAGCGTGAAGCTATCTGTGCGCAATCTGCCCACGGTGAAACTTATCGCCGCTGATCAACTCAATGTTTTCGATCTCCTCAATGCCCAAAAGCTTGTGGTTAGCGAAGACGCCCTCGTGAAGATCCAAGAGGTTTATGGCAATGGCTGAACGTTTTGCAGATCGCTTGGCGGATGTGATCCGCCGGCCACTGATCACAGAGAAGGCCACCCGCGCCCTTGAGTTGAATCAGTACACCTTTGAGGTTGACCCCAGGGCTGCCAAGCCCGATATCAAAGCCGCCGTAGAACATCTTTTCTCGGTGAAGGTGGTGGGAATTAGCACCATGAACCCACCTCGTCGTACCCGGCGGGTAGGTCGTTTCTCCGGTCGTCGCGCCCAGGTCAAAAAGGCCGTTGTGCGTTTGGCCGAAGGCAACAGCATCCAGCTTTTCCCTGAATCGTAAGGAGCGTTAACCATGGGAATCCGTAGCTATCGCCCTTACACCCCCGGTACTCGCACCCGGGTGGTAAGCGATTTCAGTGAAGTAACCCGGCGCAAGCCGGAACGCAGCCTGGTGGTGGCAAAACACCGCCGCAAAGGTCGCAATAATCGCGGGGTGATCACCTGCCGCCACCGCGGCGGCGGCCACAAGCGCCTTTATCGCATTGTTGATTTTCGCCGTAACAAAATCGGTGTTGTGGGTCGGGTGGCTGCCATCCAATACGACCCCCATCGCAATGCGCGTCTTGCCCTCCTCTATTACACGGATGGCGAAAAGCGCTACATCCTTCATCCCGCTGGGGTGGTTGTAGGTCAGGAAGTTATCTCCGGTCCTGAGTCGCCAATAGAAATTGGCAACGCCCTGCCCCTATCAGCCATTCCACTTGGTTCGAGCGTTCACAACGTGGAGCTCTATGCCGGTAGAGGTGGCCAAATGGTTCGCACCGCTGGAGCCAGCGCCCAAGTGATGGCTAAAGAAGGCGACTACGTCGCTTTGAAACTGCCCTCTACAGAAGTGCGGCTCGTGCGCCGTGAGTGCTACGCCACCCTCGGCGAAGTAGGCAATGCTGAGATTCGTAATACCAGCCTTGGTAAAGCGGGTCGCAAGCGTTGGCTGGGTCGTCGCCCTGAGGTGCGTGGCAGTGTGATGAACCCCTGCGACCACCCCCACGGTGGTGGCGAGGGTCGTGCTCCCATCGGTCGCTCTGGCCCTGTTACCCCTTGGGGTAAACCAGCCCTTGGTTACAAAACCAGGAAGCGCAACAAGCCCAGCAACCAGTACGTCCTCCGGAAGCGTCGCCGCGTATCTAAACGCAGCCGTGGCGGACGGGATTCCTGATGACTTACTTCTGCCAGCTGATCGCTTAAACCTCTATGGGACGTTCACTAAAAAAAGGACCATTTGTTGCCGACAGCCTTCTCCGCAAAGTGGAGAAGAACAACATTGCCGGAGAAAAGCCTGTGATCAAAACCTGGTCCAGAGCTTCAACAATCCTGCCGATGATGATCGGTCACACCATTGCCGTGCACAACGGCAAAACCCACGTACCGGTCTATGTAACCGAACAAATGGTGGGTCATAAATTGGGGGAATTTGCCCCCACGCGCTCCTTCCGGGGCCACATCAAGGATAAGAAAGGAGCACGTTGAGATGGCAAAAAAAATCCTCACCCCCAATCAGGCCCTTGCCCACGCCCGCTACGTGCGGGGTTCCGTGTCCAAGGTTCGACGTGTTCTCGACCAAATCCGTGGTCGCAGCTATCGCGATGCGCTGATCATGCTCGAGTTCATGCCTTATCGCTCCACCGGGCCCATAACCAAGGTGTTGCGGTCTGCTGTTGCTAATGCCGAACACAACCTCGGCATTGACCCAGGCAATCTGGTTATCTCCGTGGCCAGCGCCGACATGGGTCCGTCTATGAAGCGCTTCCGGCCCCGCGCCCAAGGGCGTGCTTTTGCGATCAAAAAACCCACCTGTCACATCTCCATTGGTGTGACTCCCCAAGACGCTTAAAGACCGATGGGACACAAAATCAACCCGACCGGCCTGCGCCTGGGGATCACCCAGGAACATCGCTCCCGCTGGTACGCACCCGCCCGCACCTACCCGGCTCTACTCCAGGAAGACGAAAAGATTCGTCTGTTCGTTAACAAGAAATATGCCTCTGCTGGTATCAGCAGTGTGCATATCGCTCGTAAAGCCGATCAACTGGAGGTGGAACTCAAAACCGCCCGCCCTGGTGTGTTGGTAGGTAGGCAGGGCAGTGGTATCGAAGAGCTACGCGCTGGAATCCAAAAAACCATTGGTGATCTCACCCGTCAGGTGCGTATCAACGTGGTGGAAGTAGAGCGGGTAGATGCCGATTCATTTCTGCTTGCTGAATACATCGCCCAGCAACTGGAAAAGCGGGTGGCCTTTCGTCGCGTAATCCGCATGGCCGTTCAAAGGGCCCAGCGGGCCGGCGTACTTGGCCTGAAAATTCAGGTAAGCGGCCGTCTAAACGGCGCTGAAATTGCCCGGACGGAATGGACCCGTGAGGGTCGTGTTCCCCTGCATACCCTGCGGGCTGACATTGATTACGCCACCAAGGTGGCCAGCACCACCTACGGGGTGTTGGGCATCAAGGTTTGGATTTTCAAAGGTGAAGTTCTGCCAGGACAGAAGGAGCAACCCCCTGTGGGTGCAGCTCCCCGTCGCCGCACAAGCAGGCGACCCCAAGATTTCGAGGACCGCTCTAATGAGGAGTGAGGGAGGCTTAAACCATGCTTAGTCCACGTCGCGTCAAATATCGCAAACAACAGCGAGGTCGCATGCGCGGCGTTGCTACCCGAGGTAACACCATTGCCTTTGGTTCGTTTGCACTCCAAGCCCAGGAGTGTGGTTGGGTTACGGCTCGGCAGATCGAAGCCAGTCGCCGTGCCATGAGCCGCCTAACCAAACGGGGCGGGCAAATCTGGATTCGGATCTTCCCCGATAAGCCAGTCACCATGAGGGCAGCCGAAACCCGTATGGGTTCTGGTAAAGGCAACCCAGAATTCTGGGTTGCCGTTGTGAAACCGGGCCGCATTCTCTTTGAGATGGGCGGACCTGAAATCACAGAAGCCCTCGCAAAACAAGCCATGCGCCTGGCTCAATACAAATTGCCGGTGAAAACAAAATTCATCGTCAAAGAGGAGGAGGAGGCCGTTGTTGAGGTCACCGCGCAACCCATCGCAGTGGAGTCTTAAACCATGGCACTTCCCGAAATCACTAGCCTGCGCAGTCTTAGCGACAGCGAAATCAGCGACCAGATCAGCGGTGCCCGACGGGAACTGTTTGATCTGCGTTTCCAGCAGGCCACCAGCCGCCTGGAAAACCCCCACCGTTTCCGCCATGCCCGCCTCAAGCTGGCCCAGCTGCTAACGGTGCAAAAGGAGCGCTCCAGCTCCGTTGCCGCCCTCTGACCCCCCTAAAACCATGGCATTAAAAGAAAGGGTCGGCACCGTCGTTAGCGACAAGATGGATAAAACGGTGGTGGTGGCGGTAGAAAACCGTTTTCCCCATCCCATCTACAAAAAGACGGTTAGCCGCACCACTAGATACAAGGCCCATGATGAGGAAAATCGTTGCCAAATCGGCGACAAAGTTCGCATCACCGAAACCCGTCCTCTAAGTCGTACCAAACGCTGGGCCGTGGCCGAAATCATGACAACACTCCTCGGGGCCCGCTGAGCTAAAACCCATGATTCAGCAAGAAAGCTACCTAAACGTTGCCGACAACAGCGGTGCCAAACGGATCCAGTGCATTCGTGTATTGGGTACAAACCGTCGCTACGCCCACGTAGGTGATGTGATTGTTGCCGCCGTTAAAGATGCCATGCCCAACATGGGCGTCAAAAAATCAGACGTGGTGAGAGCTGTAGTAGTTCGCACTAGGCACACCCTGCGTCGCGACACCGGCAATTCGATTCGCTTCGACGACAACGCCGCTGTGATCATCAATGCCGACAACAACCCGAAAGGCACCCGTGTTTTTGGCCCTGTGGCCAGAGAACTGCGGGAACGCAATTTCACAAAGATTGTTTCGCTCGCTCCGGAGGTGATCTGACATGACAGCTCCCACCCCCACCCGGATCAAGATGAAGATCCGCAAAGGTGACACCGTTCAGGTGATCACTGGAAAAGATAAGGGTAAAACCGGCGAAGTACTTCGCACTTTTCCCTGGGAAAACCGTGTGCTTGTTCAAGGATTAAACCTGAGAACTAAGCACGTAAAACCCACCCAAGAAGGTGAAACAGGCCGAATCCTCACTGAAGAAACAGCAATTCATGCTTCCAATGTGATGGTTTATTCCACTTCTAAACAAGTGGCAAGCCGGGTTGAACTTGTTACCGACAAAGACGGCAACAAAAAACGCAGGCTCAAGAAAACTGGGGAATTTCTTGATTGAAGCCCCTTAGCTTCAGCCACTCCCACTCTTTCAACACCTTTTTCTGGCTCTGACCCAGTCCAGAGTCGCCACTAAAACCCCCGCCATGTCCCTTAAAACTCGCTACCGGGAAGCGATCCAGCCAAAGCTGCTCAAGGATCTCAACTTTTCCAATATGCACCAGGTTCCCAAAGTGGTGAAAATCACTGTGAACCGTGGCCTTGGTGAAGCGGCTACAAATGCCAAAGCCCTTGAAGCATCTTTAACTGAAATCGCTACTATCACCGGCCAAAAGCCGATGGTTACCCGAGCCAAGAAAGCCATCGCCACATTCAAGATTCGTGCTGGCATGCCGATTGGTATCGCCGTTACCCTTCGGGGCGACAGGATGTATGCCTTTTTAGAACGCCTAATCAACTTGGCGTTGCCACGTATCAGGGATTTTCGCGGGGTAAGTGAAAAGAGTTTTGATGGACGGGGTAACTACACCCTTGGGGTTCGGGAACAGATCATCTTTCCTGAAATCTCCTTCGACAAGATCGACGCCATCCGGGGCATGGACATCACCATCGTGACCAGCGCCCGTAACGACGAAGAGGGCCGCGCCCTACTTCGCGAGATGGGGATGCCGTTCCGCAGCAACTGATTGCCCTCGTTCCGGAAACCGCTATGGCCAACCACGACCCAATTTCAGACATGCTCACTCGCATTCGTAATGCGTGTGAAAAACGTCACCCAACCACCCGCATTCCTTCCTCTCGGATGTGCCGCAGTATCGCAAAGGTGCTGCAGCAGGAGGGTTTCATCTCCGAAATCGCCGAGGAAGGCGAGGGGGTGAGCACGCAAATCGTGCTCTCTCTCAAATACAGCGGCAAGCAACGCCAGCCCTCAATTCGCTCAGTGCAGCGTGTGAGTAAGCCGGGTTTGCGCGTCTACAAAAACCGCCGCGAACTACCCAAAGTTTTGGGTGGCCTCGGCGTTGCAATCATCTCCACCTCGAAAGGGGTAATGAGCGACCGCACCGCCCGTAAAGAAGGCGTTGGTGGTGAAGTGCTCTGCTACGTGTACTGATCGGAGAACAAACCATGTCACGCATAGGCAAAAATCCGATCCCTCTCCCAGACAAAGTGTCTGTAGAGATCAATGGGCTTGCCGTAAAGGTAATTGGCCCTAAAGGTGAACTCAGCCGCCTGCTACCTGAAGGGGTAGTTATCACTCAAGCTGAAAACATTCTCACCGTGGCAGCCGTAGATGCCACCCGTCGTTCCAGGGAACGTCACGGTCTTTGTCGCACCCTGGTGGCAAACATGGTGGAAGGTGTTTCTAAGGGCTTTACCCGCAAACTCGAAATTATCGGTGTTGGTTATCGCGCTGCTGTAAAGGGCAAAACACTTGTTGTGAACGCCGGTTACAGCCACCAGGTGGAAATTGAACCCCCTAGCGGCATCACATTTGTGGTGGAAAACAACACTCAGGTGATGGTTTCCGGGGCGGATAAAGAAATTGTGGGCAATGAAGCCGCCAAAGTTCGTGCCATTCGGCCACCGGAGCCCTACAAAGGTAAAGGGATCAAATACGAGGGTGAACGCATCCTTCGCAAGGCCGGAAAGACCGGCAAGAAATAAGGCCGTTCCTCTCTTTTTTAAATTCCTGCCATGTCTCCCTCCTCTCGCAAACAACAAACCCAACGCCGTCACCGGCGTTTGCGTCGCCACCTTGAAGGCACGCCCGATCGTCCACGGCTTGCCGTATATCGCTCTAACGAGCACATATATGCTCAAGTGATAGATGACGCCGCCCAGCACACCTTGGCGGCTGCCTCCAGCCTCGATAAGGATCTACGCACTGGTTTGAACAGTGGCTCCAACTGCGATGCTTCTATCGCTGTTGGTCAGCTGGTCGCCAAGCGTGCCCTTGCCAAAGGCATCCAACAGGTGGTCTTCGATCGCGGCGGCAACCTGTACCACGGTCGGGTTAAAGCCCTTGCCGAAGCTGCCCGGGAAGCGGGCCTTAAGTTCTGATCCTGCGAAACCATGACTGCATCCAACGACCAGTTCCAAGCTCAAGACATTCCCGGCGCTGCTGATGTTCCCGCCGCTGCCGAAGGGCAGGGAGATCGCCGTGGCGGCCGCGGTGGCGGAGCTGGCGGTGGCGGTGGTGATCGTCGCGGCCGGGGCGAAAAACGCGGCAACCGTCGGGATCAAGAACGCGATTCCGAATGGCAAGAACGCGTTGTTCAAATACGCCGTGTTTCCAAAACCGTAAAAGGCGGTAAGAAAATGAGCTTCAGGGCCATCATCGTTGTAGGCAATGAAAAGGGTCAAGTTGGTGTTGGTGTTGGTAAAGCCGGAGATGTAATTGGCGCTGTTAAAAAAGGCGTGGCCGATGGCAAAAAAAATCTTGTAAAAGTACCTCTCACTCGCTTCAACTCCATTCCCACCATGGGTACAGGCTGCGATGGCGCTGCCAGTGTGTTGATTCGTCCTGCCGCTCCTGGTACCGGAGTTATCGCGGGTGGATCGATTCGCACTGTGCTCGAGTTGGCTGGCGTTAAAAATGTGCTTGCAAAACGCCTGGGCAGTAAAACTCCGCTCAACAATGCGCGGGCTGCCATGGTGGCTTTACGGGGGCTTCGCACCCACCAAGACACCGCCAAGGAACGCGGTATTCCTTTAGAGCAGATCTATTCCTGAACCCATAACCATGTCATTAACACTTCAAACTCTCAAACCCCAGAAAGGTTCCCGTCGTCGCAAACTCCGCAAGGGGCGCGGCATTGCTGCTGGCCAAGGCGCTAGCTGTGGTTTTGGAATGCGCGGGCAAAAATCAAGATCCGGTCGCCCTACCAGGCCAGGTTTTGAAGGTGGCCAAATGCCCCTCTACCGTCGCGTCCCAAAGCTCAAGCACTTCACATTGGTGAATCCCACTTACTACACCGTGCTCAATGTGGGCAAACTTGCCCAAATGAAGGCCGGTTCGGTTGTTACCTGTGAATCTTTAGAAGAAGCTGGGGTTATTACCAGCCCAAAACATCCTCTTAAGGTGCTCGGTAACGGTGATCTAACGGTGAAATTAACCGTACGCGCAGCCGCTTTCACCGCCTCAGCTCGGGAAAAAATTGAAGCTGCAGGTGGCAGCTGCGAAATAATCGATTAAAAATTTCACTTTTCTGAGCCCACCACTCCATGCTTCTTAGTAGGGGTCGAACCCCAAGCGCTGGCGAAGTTATTACGCAACTGGTCCAAGCCAAAGTTCTGAGGAATCGTGTTCTCACAACTCTTGGCCTTTTGGTATTAGTGAGGCTTGGCATTTATATCCCGATGCCAGGCATCGATCGGGTTGCGTTTCAACAATTCATTCAGCAAGGCGGACAGCTGATTGGATTTCTAGACATATTTACCGGTGGTGGTATTTCCTCCCTCGGCATTTTTGCTTTGGGCATTTTGCCTTTCATTAATGCTTCGATAATTCTGCAATTGTTAACGGCATCCCTACCAGCCCTTGAAGATCTCCAAAAGAATGAGGGGGAGGCTGGTAGACGCAAAATTGCCCAGATCACCCGTTACGTAGCTCTGGGTTGGGGAGTTTTACAAAGCGTCGTTTTTGCTTTAATCCTGAGGCCCTATGCGGTGGATTCCGTATCGAGCACAGTTTTTGTAGTTCAAACAGCCCTAGCACTTGTTACGGGTTCAATGGTGGTGATGTGGATATCGGAGGTAATCACCGAACGGGGTATTGGCCAAGGGGCTTCCCTAGTGATCTTCCTCAACATTGTTGCCACCTTGCCTAAGGCCCTTGGCTCCACCGTTGAGCTAGCCCAAAGTGGAGATCGAGGCACCATCGCGGGAATTCTCGTTTTGGTATTGGTTTTTTTGATCACCATTCTCGGCATCGTTTCTGTGCAAGAAGGCAGCAGACGAATTCCAATCGTTAGTGCAAAACGCCAAGTGGGTAATGGAGCGATACTGCCGGAGCGCCAGAGCTATCTCCCCCTGAAGCTCAACGCAGGTGGAGTGATGCCAATCATTTTTGCTTCTGCCGTAATCTTCTTGCCCTTAACAGTGGCAAATCTCACTAAAAGTGAATTGCTGATTAAAATTGCCGGTTATTTAAATCCAAATAGCAGCACACCTTGGCTTTATGCCCTGGCATTTTTTGGTTTGATATGTGGCTTTTCTTTTTTCTTAGCCACCCTTTCAATTAATCCACAAGACATCGCCACAAATTTAAAAAAAGGAGGCGTTGCGATTCCAGGTGTAAGGCCTGGCTCTGCAACAGCCAAATACCTAGGCGGAGTTCAGAATCGCCTCACCCTGCTTGGGGGCCTATTCCTTGGGGCAGTTGCAATTATTCCTGCAGCAGTTGAAGGGGCCACAAATGTAAGAACCTTTCAAGGGCTGGGGGCAACCTCCCTATTAATCCTCGTTGGAGTTGCGATAGATACGGCAAAGCAAGTGCAAACTTATGTGATTTCTGAGCGCTACGAAGGAATGGTGCGCCAATGACCCACCGCTTACTTTTTCTTGGCCCTCCAGGTGCTGGGAAAGGAACACAAGCTGAACAACTTGCTTTAAGTCATCAGCTTTTACATTTGTCTACCGGAGATCTACTTCGAGCCGAAGTAAAAGCCGGAAGCCAGTTGGGCCTTGAAGCCGAAGCGGTGATGAATCGCGGTGAACTGGTGAGCGATGCTCTTGTTTTAGCAATCGTGCGTAGCACGCTCAGTAAGCATCAAGGTGGTTGGCTGCTAGACGGATTTCCAAGAAATCTGCCCCAAGCTCAAGCATTGGATAAGTTGCTATTGGAGCTAGATCAACCTTTGCAAAAGGTTCTACTAATGGAATTAGGCGACGATGAACTCGTTCAGCGCCTACTGGCGAGGGGCCGAACAGACGACAACGAGGCAGTGATCCGCCATCGTCTTCAGGTTTACCGCGACCAAACCGCACCCCTAATCGAGTACTACCAAAATCGAGGCCAATTGCAGGCTGTACCCAGTACCGGAAGCGTTGAATCAGTAGCTGCCTCTATAGCACTAACCCTTCAATAGCACTCGTCGCTAACGCTCCCCATGGTAAAGTCTTTGTTTGTAAAAAGGAGAGCACACCAATGAAGGTGCGCGCCTCAGTGAAGCGCATGTGCGACAAATGTCGGGTGATTCGTCGCCACGGCAGGGTAATGGTGATCTGCACCAACCCAAAGCACAAGCAGCGCCAGGGTTAATCCCCTTCCCCTTTGCCAACAGTTTTAGCAATTGGCTACGGCCAATGGTTTAAAGCGGCTAGCTAAGGACCAGCATCAAATTCAACAACCTCTGCATCGGCAGTGGTTTCACTCTCTACGAATTTTCTTCAGTGGCTCGGATCATCGGCGTAGATATCCCCCGCGACAAGCGGGTGGAGATCTCCCTCACCTACATCTATGGCGTGGGCCTTACCAGGGCCCAAAAGATCCTCGCCTTAAGTGGCGTAAATCCGGATATCCGGGTTAAGGATTTGAGCGATAGCGATGTCCAGAAACTGCGGGTGGCAGCTGAAACATTCACTCTTGAGGGCGATCTTCGCCGCCAAGAGGGCATGGCCATGAAGCGCTTGCAAGACATTGGTTGCGTGAGGGGCCGTCGTCATCGCATGGGCCTCCCCGTTCGCGGCCAACGCACCCGCACAAATGCGCGCACCCGCCGTGGTGCCCGTAAAACAGTTGCCGGTAAGAAGAAGTAATTCTTTTTTCTTGCCCTGTTTTAAAAAGTTCTGCCGCCTTGGGAAATTCCCCAAAGGCGTCACCAGGGCTTCTCCGTTCTTTGATCACCTTCCTGCCCCTGCAGGCCCTAAATAATGGCAAAACCAGCCAAAAAAACAGGCCCCAAAAAGGCCAAACGCAACGTTCCCAACGGTGTTGCCCACATTCAGAGCACTTTTAACAACACGATCGTGTCTATTACAGACACATCCGGTGAAGTGATCTCCTGGTCTTCAGCTGGAGCCAGTGGCTTCAAGGGAGCTCGCAAGGGAACACCATTTGCCGCCCAAACCGCTGCTGAAGCTGCGGGCCGCCGCGCCCTCGAGCAAGGCATGCGACAGATCGAAGTATTAGTGCGGGGCCCCGGATCAGGCCGTGAAACAGCTATCCGCGCCCTTCAAGTGGCGGGGCTGGAAATCACCCTGATCCGAGATGTAACACCCCTTCCTCATAACGGCTGTCGCCGTGCCAAACGCCGTCGCGTTTGATCGCATCCGCTTTGTTTAACCGCCCTCTGGGCTCCTTCGCTCTTTAGATCTTCCGGCCGTGTTGCAGTTCCAAATTGACCGTGTCGATTACCAGATCGGCGAAGACCGTTCCCAAACTGGGGTATTCGTGATCGGGCCCCTCGATCGCGGCCAGGCCACCACTCTTGGTAATTCCCTGCGCAGGGAATTGATGAGCGGCTTGGAAGGCACTGCAGTCACTGCCGTGCGTATTAGTGGCGTAAACCACGAATACGCCACGGTACCTGGTGTTCGAGAAGACGTACTCGACATTCTGTTGAATTGCAAAGAGCTGATCCTCAACAGCCGCAGCCAAGACACAGAAATCGGCCGCTTGGTGATGAATGGCCCAGCCAACGTAACTGCTGCAGATTTGCAGTTCTCCTCCCAGGTTTCTGTGGTGGATAACAAAAGGCCGATTGCCACCATCGCTGATGGCCACAGCCTTGAACTTGAACTGCATGTGGAGCGTGGAGTGGGCTACCGCCCAGTAGAGCGAGGTTGTGAAGACACTGCATCCATCGATTTGCTCCAGATCGATGCCGTATTCATGCCCGTGCGGCGGGTTAATTACACAGTGGATGAAACCGCTGTGGGGGAAGGTGGCTCTGCCCGGGAGAGGCTGCGCCTCGAAATCCAAACCAATGGCTCGATCACTCCAGACGATGCAATGGCCCAAGCGGCCAATCAATTAATAACTTTATTTCAGCCTCTGGCTACTCTTTCAATGGTGGAAGAGCCAGGTGTTGAGCCTGAGCCAACCGCCGAAAGTCAGATTCCGTTAGAGGAGTTAAACCTTTCAGTGCGTGCTTACAACTGCCTTAAGCGCGCTCAGGTGAACTCAGTATCTGATTTGATGGGCTTTAGTTATGAGGATCTTTTAGAGATCAAAAACTTTGGTTCGAAGTCAGCGGATGAAGTGATTGAAGCCCTGGAGCGCATCGGCATCTCCTTACCCCAAAGCCGCACCCCCGTCTGACGGCTAACCCCCTATAAACCTGTTTCATCATGCGCCACCAATGTCGCGTTCCCATGCTGGGACGCCCCGCCGACCAACGCAAAGCATTACTCCGTGGTCTCACCACCCAACTGATCAGAGAAGGTCGTGTTACCACTACAAAAGCGCGGGCGAAAGCCTTGCGTGATGAAGCTGAGCGCATGATCACCCTGGCAAAAGAGGGCAGCCTTGCTTCCCGCCGCCGCGCTATGGGATACATCTACGACAAGCAATTAGTTCATGCTTTATTCGATAAAGCCCCAGATCGCTATGGCGACCGCAAAGGGGGCTACACCCGCATCATCCGTACGGTGCCTCGCCGTGGTGACAACGCAGTAATGGCAATTATCGAATTGGTTTGAGTGAACGGATTGCCCTCTGTCTGCAATATGACGGGGGGCCTTTTTGTGGCTGGCAGCGACAAGAAGGCCAACCAAGCGTGCAAGCAACTCTTGATAAAGCCATTGATGCCCTTGATCCACTGCCAAGCAATAGCCAACGTTTAAGCCGTAGTTTTGCTGCTGGTCGCACCGACAGCGGTGTACATGCCGCTGGCCAAGTAGTTCATTTTGATTGCCACGGTTCTATCCCAGCCAGCCGTTGGGCCGCTGCTTTAAACGGACGCTTACCAGCAACCATTCGCATCAGTGCGGCTGCCGCTGTTGCAACCAATTGGCATGCCTGTTTTTCAGCCAGCTACCGCCGCTATCGCTACACCATTTTCAATAGCCGTCGCCCCAATCTTTTTTTAGCCCCTTTTAGTTGGCACCGATATCAATGCCAATTGCAAGATGCCGCAATGGCCCGTGCTCTAAGCGAGCTGGTGGGCACCCACGACTTTTCAGCATTGCAAAAAGCGGGTAGCAACCGCCGCCATGGTTGCACCACAGTGGAAGAGGTGGAATTAAGCCGGGATGGTGATTTGTTAACCCTAGAGATTCAGGCCACCGGCTTTCTTTACGGCATGGTGAGATTGTTACTCGGACAATTAGTAGCCATTGGTGAAGGTCGTCTTAGCGAGGCAAACTTCCGCAGCAGATGGCAGCGATGTCTGCGGGAAGAAGTGAAAGAAGCTGCTCCCCCGCAAGGGCTTTGCCTGCTGCGGGTGGGGTATCCCCAGCCCGTATTTCCATTAGCTGCGTGGTACGATTGTCTACCGCGGTATCGGTTGGAAGTTTCCGATCCGCCTCCTGCTGTTGCAACATCAGGTTGATTTAAAGCTTCCTGTCCTCCAGATCCTGCATTGCAGGGCTAACCCCGTGGTTCCGGCCCGCCGGCGCGATGAACAAAACAGTTGTCCCCTCCATTCAATCCCTCGAACGCCACTGGTATGTGGTGGACGCGGAAAATAAATGTCTTGGCCGCCTCGCAAGCGAGGTAGCCCAGGTGTTACGCGGCAAAAACAAGCCCACCTTCACGCCTCACCTGGATGCTGGAGATTTTGTGATTGTGATCAACGCCGAAAAGGTGCGGGTTACAGGCAATAAATCCAGCCAAAAAGTGTATCGCCGCCATTCCGGACGCCCTGGTGGAATGAAGGTGGAAACCTTCTCTGCACTACAGGGCCGTATTCCTGAAAGGATTGTGGAAACCGCTATCAAAGGGATGTTGCCCCACAATGCTCTTGGCCGTCAGTTATTTCGTAAACTGAAGGTTTACAAGGGCACAGAGCATCCCCATGCTGCTCAGTTGCCACAAATCCTTGAGCTCAATCCTGCCGCCACCTTGAAATGAGCATCACTAATAAGCCTGTTGTTTACTGGGGTACCGGTCGTCGTAAAACCGCGGTTGCCCGCGTACGCGTTGTGCCAGGTAGCGGCGTCATCACCATTAATGGGCGTCCGGGAGATAATTATCTCAACTACAACCCCACATACTTAAGTTCCGTTCGAGCTCCACTCGAAACCTTAGGTCTCGCCAAGGAATACGACATCTTGGTGAATGTGCGTGGTGGTGGTTTAACCGGCCAAGCTGATGCCATTAAGCAGGGTGCGGCTCGCGCCCTCTGCGATCTTTCACCAGACAACCGCAAACCACTTAAAAGCGAAGGTCATCTCAGCCGAGATCCACGAGCTAAAGAACGTCGTAAATACGGACTTAAGAAAGCTCGTAAAGCGCCTCAATTCTCCAAACGCTAATTTCAATCATGCCAAAAGCCAATATTCATCCCACTTGGTACCCAGATGCCAAGGTTATATGTAATGGGGAAGTGGTGATGACCATCGGTTCCACATCACCAGAACTGAATGTAGACGTTTGGAGTGGTAACCATCCCTTCTACACTGGCACTCAGAAAATCCTTGATACGGAAGGTCGCGTTGATCGCTTTATGCGGAAATACGGCATGGGTAGCATCGATGATGCTCAAAAAGATACCTAAACCAATACTGAGCATCACTAATTTTGGACAGTTCCTTCGTGACCGATCGGCTCGAAGCCACCTGTCGCACATTTGAAGCTTTAGAACGTCAACTGGCTGATCCCAGTGTGACCAATAATCCCCAGGAATTATTAAAGCTGGCGCGAGAACGCTCCAGGCTTGAACCTTTGGTGTTGGATTATCAGGCCTTACAGGTCATCACCAAACAAAACCTGCAAGCAAGAGAAATGCTGCGGGAATCAAGGGGTGATGCAGAGATGGAACTATTAGCCCAAGAAGAAATTGAATCACTCGATATTGATCGGCAACGACTAGAAGAGAAATTACGTCTTGCTCTTTTACCTAGCGATCCCCGCGATGAACGCAGCGTAATGCTAGAAATTAGAGCAGGCGCTGGTGGAGATGAGGCGGCTATCTGGGCTGGTGATTTAGCCCGAATGTATGAACGCTATGCCCAAACTGAAGGCTGGCAAGTGCAGCCTGTAAGCGCTTCAGACGCAGAACTTGGTGGATTTAAGGAGCTTATTTTAGCTATTCGTGGTGATGCTGTTTTCAGCCAGTTGAAATATGAAGCCGGGGTTCATAGGGTTCAACGGGTTCCTGCCACTGAATCCCAAGGCCGGGTACACACATCAACAGCTACTGTTGCCGTAATGCCTGAGGCTGATCCAGTTGATGTGCAACTAGATCCAAAGGATCTTGAGATTAGTAGTGCCCGCTCCGGTGGTGCTGGCGGGCAAAACGTTAACAAAGTAGAAACAGCTATTGATCTTTTTCATAAACCAACCGGGATCAGAGTTTTTTGCACTCAAGAACGTTCCCAAGCGCAAAATCGTGAGCGCGCTTTGGAAATTCTAAGGGCTAAATTGTTAGCAATGGAATTAGAAGCTGCGGCTAACGCTGAAAGTTCAGCGCGGCGGGCCCAAGTTGGAAGCGGTGATCGCAGTGAAAAAATTCGTACCTACAACTACAAAGATAATCGAATTACCGATCACCGTTTGGGGCGAAACTTTCCCTTAGAAAACATATTGCAGGGGCAATTAGATGAAATTATTGGTGCCTGTATCCATGCCGATCAACAACGGCAATTAGAAGAGCTGGCCCACAATCAAAATTAATTAAGCTCCAATAACATATTTGCGCCATTCTTCCCTGCGGCCATTACGTATCTGGCGTGTTGCTTCAAAGTAAAGTGTGCTTACAGGCCGGCGCGGCACCGAACTCATCGGCATATCAGCTTCTTTTGGTGTGCGGCTACCTTTACGCACATTGCAACGTATACAAGCTGTGATTACATTCTCCCAGGTATCTTGGCCGCCGCGACTGCGGGGAATTACATGGTCAATTGATAACTGCTCTCCTTTGTATGCGCAGTATTGACAGGTGTGATGATCACGCTGAAAAACGTTGCGGCGAGTGAGTGGTAATTCTTTAAATGGAATCCTTACAAATTGGCGTAAACGAATAACTGTGGGAGCTAATAAATCAGGCCTCAGGGTGCGTTGCTCGTGTTCCAAACCTTCTGCCTTGCCTTTCAACACCATCACTACCGCTCGGCGCCAGCTGGTGATATTGAGCGGCTCGTAGGACGCATTTAAAACAAGGACGTGTCCCACGCAAAGCGACCGGGGTTGCTTCATGCTAACGAAATAGTGCAGCCCATCAATGTCGCTCCTGATGCATGGGCCCCAGCAGCGGGCCTGGGTGGAGATCAACCGCGATGCAATCACCCATAACACCCGTTGCATCAAGGCTTCTTTAGGGGAGCATTGTGAATTGATGGCAGTGGTGAAAGCTGATGGCTATGGCCATGGGGCTGTAACGGTGGCAGAGGCCGCCATAAAAGGGGGCGCCAGCAGTTTTGGTGTTGCCACCCTTGCCGAAGCAATTGAATTACGCCAGGCCGGTATTCAGCAACCTGTTTTAGTGCTTGGCAACCTGCAGGCGCCAGAGGAATTTCGCTGCTGCCTGCATTGGCAGTTAATGCCCACCATCAGCAGCTTGCGCCAGGCGCAGCTGGCAAATCAGGAGGCTGCAAATGCCGGCCACCCACTGGCGGTGCAATTAAAACTTGATACCGGCATGGCACGGCTTGGGGCGCCATGGGAGGAAGGACCGCAATTATTGGCCGCGATAAACGCCATGGCAGATCTTCAATTGCATGGTTTGTATTCCCATCTCGCAGATGCAGATCAACTCGGTAGTAGCCATACCCGATTGCAGCAACAACGTTTTGAAGAAGTAATGCAACATCTAACTGGCATTAACCAACGGCCTGGTTTGTGTCATCTTGCAAATTCAGCAGCCACCCTGGGCAACCGCGAACTGCACTACAACCTTGTGCGGGTGGGTCTTGCTATCTACGGCCATGCACCAACTGCACACCTCAGCCAAAAAATAGCTCTAAAACCAGCCATGACTGTGCGCGCCCGGGTAACACTGCTGCGGGAGGTGCCGGCTGGCGTGGGGGTGAGCTACGGCCATCGCTTTATTACGCAAAGACCAAGCCGGCTAGCGGTATTAGGTATTGGCTATGCCGATGGGGTAGCCCGTTTGCTCTCGGGCCGCATGGAAGTGATGGCCCAAGGTGAGCGCTTGCCCCAAGTAGGCGCAATAACAATGGACCAACTGGTGGTGGATGCCACGGATTTACCGTCTTTAGAAGAAGGGCATGTGGTTACCCTGCTGGGCCAAGCCGGAAATGATCAGATCGGCCCTGAGGTGTGGAGTGAAACCTGCGGCACAATCCCCTGGGAAATTCTTTGCAGCTTTAATCACCGCCTACCGCGCCTGCCCCCTTGCCAGGAGCACTGATAAACTTTCCAAACCACTGGAGAGGTGGCTGAGCGGTTGAAAGCGGCTCCCTGCTAAGGAGTTACAGGGGGCAACTCTTGTCGAGGGTTCGAATCCCTCCCTCTCCGTTTCAAGAAGGGTTCAAGCGGCCTCACAACCGCTTAGACCCTTTTATTTTTGTAAATCACTTAGGTTTGGCTTGTAGTGCCGGCACTTATATGAATAATCCTCTCTGGATGCTGCTGCCCTGGGCGGTTTTCGCGTTTGCTGTTGGAATCAAGTTTTGGCGCATTACCAGCCTGTTTCGCCGCCACG
>VFLB01000098.1 GCA_009914645.1 Synechococcaceae bacterium Bin_79_3 | reverse complement strand
GGCAAACATTCGCGGCATTGGCCGCAATGGTTATCACCTAAGCGTTGCTGCTCTTGTTGATGCAGGTTTTCTATGGCCCTGCTTTCCGCTGCCGTTAGGGGGCCATCAGCGCTAGCTAAACATCTAGCCCAATTCAGATCGCTTGGTTTGGCTGCCCCCAGGCTGAGGCTGCTGATCCCTTGGGCTAATAAAAAACGGTAGGCCAGCTCAAGGGGCTCAAAGGGGGCGCAGTGTTGCCGCAGCAATGGCGGTGGCGCATACAACTGTCCGCCTTTATCGGCAGGAGAAATTGCAAGCACCCCCATGCCCCTTGCAAGGGCCATCTGGGCCAGTGGTAATCGCAGGGGATCTAATAAATGCAAATGCAAGCTTGCAAAGCTAAATAAACCGCTTTCGATCGCTGCCTTTATCAGCGCCGGGTTGCCGTGGCTGGAGAAGCCCACCTGCCCCACTAAGCCCTGGCTTAAGGCCCACTCCAACAATTCAGCACCAGCACCTTCAATGGCCCATTGCAAATGCTGCTTTTGGTTGATTCCGTGAACAGCAAGATTATTTAGGTGGGTTATTCCTAAGTGCTCCAGGCTGCGTTGCAACTGCTGTTTTGCCTCAACTAAGGCAAGGCCTGGCAGGATTTTGCTTGTAATCACAAGCTCTTTGGGCTTAAGCGCCAAGCGGCTAAGCGCTAAACCCAAGTAGTGCTCGCTTTTGCCATAGGCCGGTGCTGTTTCGAGGTGATTTATCCCCACCTCTAAAGCTGCTTCCAGCACCTGCTGCAACTCACTTGCAGCCCCAAGGGCACGCATGGTGCCAAGGGTGAAAAGGGATACCGCTGGCCCCTTGCCAAAGGCTCGGCGGCTAGCGGTGTTAGCTGGATTTTGGCTGGGGAGCTCCATCGCTATCTGGATCTCGATCAGGTTGGGCTCTGCCTTGTTGGCGGATCAGTTCAGCAGGGCTGAGGCCGTCAACAAAACGACGAAAATCGGCGATTTCTTCTGCATCAGCTTCTGCATCCACTGGAATCGATGCATCACTCACCACTTCTTCCAGCATCCAAAGGCTGCTGCCAGTGCGCAAAGCAAGGGCAATCGCATCACTGGGGCGGCAATCAATTTCGTGGTTTTCACCACTGT
>VFLB01000128.1 GCA_009914645.1 Synechococcaceae bacterium Bin_79_3 | reverse complement strand
GCACCACTACCAGAATTTTCAAAAACAGCATTTATTGCATCAATTGCCACATTGAATGCAGGCGTAGGCAACCAATCACTAAGGCTTACCCCTTGAAGATCACCAGTTGGTAATATTGCCTTGAGCCTGTAGGTAACACTATCGCCAGGTGCGAAAAGCAACGGTGAAACAAGTGCTTGACCATTGCGAGCAACTATTGTTTTCTCAAGAGTGGGTTCATAAATTCTTAGATTTTCAGAACTTACATCTTTAACAATCGTATTAGTGGGCGTAAAGCTAGCAGTACTAGCTATGTAGTTATAAATTGTGCCATTTAAAGTTACATCATTGCGCAGGGCGTCGGCAGCCTTGATTGTTAGCCCTGCTGCTTTTGGTGCAACAAATTGATCGTCTACTTTTGCCTTAAATAAAACTGAACCCTGGGTTGCACCAGCTTTAGCTGCAACCAAGCCACCCTGCAATATTCCATCATCAGCCCGTGAAAGAGCAGCTCCAGTTAGCCATTCTGAAAGTTTAAAAATAAGCTTATCCTTGCCCAATTCATAGTCTTTAGTTGAATCCAAATAGCGATCTAAATAGGGTATAAATGCTCCGTTTGTGAGGCTTTGGCCCTGCTCTTGCAATTGAATTTTAGCCGTGCCTGGGAGGTAGCTAAGCCCGTCGCCTAAAATATCTTCAATACTTAAATTTCCAAAGGCAAAGTAATCTGATATCTGAAAATTTAGCTTGAATTCAATGATTTCCCCTGGTAAAACCTGCCCTGCCAACTCCTGCCCATCAGGGCTAAAAGTTTCAGGTTTATCATCTGTTTTTTGAATGGCTAATGCTTTTGCGGTGATCGCTTCAGGCTGCGCATCTTGATCAACAACTTCTAAATCAGCGCTGCTTCCAGCTGGTGGGTTGCTCCATTTCCCGGCCAGTTTTGCAGTATTTGTATAAGTGATTGGCGCCGCTGTTACTTGATTTAAAACTTGAGGAATATAAAAGGACACTAATGCTTGCAGATCAACATCGCCGTTGGAACCAGTAACCGTTCCATAATTAATAATCAATTCATTATTAGCTGCCGTAACTGCCGCATTTAGCTTCGGCTGCTTTTCAATTAGCGCTGAAACTGAAATTAAATTTTGAGCTAGAGGATTGGTACCTAAGTAGATAGGCCCAACGGGTAAATTATCACTGATTTTAAGATCCTTAAGAGTTTGGCCTGCTGCCACATCAACATTTAACTGCCATTGCCGGGAAAAGTTAGGTCCACTAGCTGTTTCAAATTCAGCTGTTAGTGGATCTTTATCAAGCAGAATAACCTGGGGGATTATTAAGCCTGGCTGCGAAACAGCCTTCAGCGGTTTATCTGCGCTGCTGTTATCTAAGGGATCAGAGCCAAGGGCATAACCACCACCTACTTGTATGGCAACATTACCAAAAGTGGGGCTTGTGGCAGATACTGCTACTGGCACCCGCAATTCAAGGGCCGGCGCATCTGCGGCATAGCTACCAACGGGGGGCTTCCAAATTAAAAGTTGATCTCCCTTATTGCCCTTAAGTAACTCACCGGTGTATGGATGCAGAAGGATGAATGGGCCATTGGGCTCGGGCCCAGCAAAAGTGAATACATTTGCATTGATAATGCCACCAGCCCAGCTGGCAGCTCCAAAAGCTAGGTGTTGGCTCGGCGCTGGAACCAGTAGCTCAAGCCAAGGGGAAAACCCAGTTGCAGCCTGCTCTTTTAAACCAATAACAAGAGTGCCTGTTTCACCATAAAGAATATTTAGAGGCGTAGTTAGAAGGCTTACAGAGGGTGAGGGGGCCAAACTGCTTATAAAAAATTAAAGACAATTTACACCACAAAAATTATCAAAAAAGTAAAGATAATATTAATAATAAATCCAAAAAAAAAGGGGGGGGTGACATTTAGGGCTTGCTCGCTAATATTACTTTTAGTTAAAATCAGCCCGTGGGCCAAAACAAAATTTTCAGCCGATTACTGAGTGGTGGTTTCACGGCAATTTCATTTGCTTTAACCGGTTTTGCGGCACTGCCCAGTTGGGCTGCCTGCACCCCAGATCCCTTTGGCGGTGAGGTTTGCACCCCAGATACGATTTTGCCTGTTCCACCAAGCAACAGCCCAGCAGCGGCGATACCCCTGGTGGAAATAAGCCGAGGTTTTGCAAATCTTGCCCCCATCGCCG
>VFLB01000019.1 GCA_009914645.1 Synechococcaceae bacterium Bin_79_3 | reverse complement strand
GCTTCAGGGCTGATTTCTTCAGCCCCCTCAGCTGCCAACAAATAGGGGGAGCTGAGGCTCCAATTACTGGCGTATGCCATCAGTAATGGATCAGCAGGGGCGTGTATGAAGGAGGCATGCCGTGGCATTGGTTCAATCGCACTGCGGCTGCCATCGAGGCGCACTGCCCTTGTGATCGCCTGCAAAAACCGACTGCGGGTTGTAACAGTTGTGAGATAGGCCACCACCCTTAGCCGCGGGGCATCAAAACCCTCGGCGCACATGTCAACGCTTACAAGCCATTCCCCTTCTCCCCCTTGAAAACGACTCAAGGCCTCTGCTGCGCCTGGATCTTGCGAATGCACCAGCATCACCTTGTCGCCCTCCTCCTCCAGTAGGCAACTAATGCCCCGGGCATGGCTGATATCGCGGGCAACCACCAAACCAGCCGCCCCTGGCTGTTGCTCTTGAAGAGCTTCACGCCGTTTTCGTGCTTGCAGCAACACCTGCAGAGCAATACTGCTGCGATCACCCAAGCGCACTGCCCGCCGTAGGTTTTTTGCTCGCCAGCTTTCGCGTTGTTCAGCCGATAGGGCTGAGCGTTCGTTGTTTTCGTATTCGATCCAGCCATCCTGGAAATGAAAACGTAGCGGCCTCACATCACCTGAATTAATTAATTCCTGGGGCGTTATTACTAAATCGGGGGTAATTATTCGTTGGGTGATCCCGTTGATTTTTACGAGTTGTTGATGGGAGGAACAAAACTGCAATTGGTCGGCGCGAAATGGCGTGCCGGTGAGCCCTAGCCGTAATTTGGCACCACAGCTGAGCTGTTCAAAGCTGTGGCCCCAACCCCCTTCCTCAGGTTGTAGTGGATCTAAGCCAAGGTGATGCACCTCATCTGCCACCAGCAGCCATTGCTGCAGAGGTGCTTGGCTTTGTAATAGGAGCCGCCATTGCTTGGGATCGCGGTTAGCGGCTTGGTAGCTGCAAATCAAACCATCGGGCCCTAACACCCCCTCCCCTAAATCGAGGCCAAGCCTTTTTGCTGCAATTTTCCACTGGCTTGCAATTGAACTGCGATGGCAGCAAATGCAGATTGCTTGCAACTGCTGGCCTTGGCGTAGTTGCAAAAACGCATGAAGGCTGCCGAGGGTTTTGCCGGCGCCCGGCCCGGCATGGATCAACACATCAGTGCAAACGCCAGGAGCTGCTAATTGCAGCCTTCTACGCAGTAATTCCAAAAGCCGTTGCTGCCAGCGGCGGGGGCGAATTCCCAGCGCTGGCCTGCTTTGTAGCCGGCTGATGGCAAAAGAAGGAGAAACCATAACAATATTTTGAGTGTATGTACGCAGGGTTAGTGGCGCTGGCGGACCTAGCTTCCGTGCAGCAGATAGCCGCTTAAAAGTTGATGCCTAATCCTGTGCCCAATTCCCCATCAGTGCTTAAGGAGCTGGTAAAAAAACTGGAGTGTTGTCTTAATCAAGAGTGCGATATCGATCCATTAATTTTGAGATTACGTAGTTTGCGTAGCCGCGGTGCCTGGGCGGAAGTGAATTGTTTAGAACAGGAATTGTTGCCTCTTTTTTAATGCGTATCGCAATTACTGGTGCCTCCGGGAAAACGGGCTGGCGTGTGGTGGATGAAGCCCTTTTGCGGGGCAACCAAGTGGTGCCAATCCTGCGACCAGATTCCCAGGTGCCGCAAGCTTTAGCTGATGGGAAAGTTGAAATAAAGCGTTTGGATTTGGCTAATCAAGCTGCTCTTGTGGCTGCTTTAAGTGGTTGCGATGCCTTGGTGATCGCCACGGGCGCAAGACCTTCGCTTGATCTAGCAGGGCCTTTAAAGGTGGATGCGTTGGGTATTAGAGCTCAAATATCCGCCTGTAAAAAGGCTGGGGTAGAGCGGGTGGTGTTGGTTAGTTCCCTCTGCAGTGGCCGTTTTTTTCACCCCCTTAACTTGTTTGGCCTCATCTTGCTTTGGAAGCGCTTGGGGGAACGCTGGCTTGCCGCTAGTGGTTTGCAATGGACGATTGTGCGCCCTGGCGGCCTCAAAGAAGCAGAAGAGCAGCTGGAATTGCAGGGAATTCGTTTTACAGATGCTGATCAGCAAGAGAGCAGCAGTATTCCGCGCCGCTTGGTGGCAAAGGTATGCCTTGATGCAATCGAATTACCTGCAGCAGTTGGTCGCATTCTTGAAATCACCAGTGCTACAGATGTGGTTCCTCAATCTTTAGGCGATTGGTTAGCTGTTAATCCGGCATAGCTAATGGCGTTGGCGTTATCCGCTTTTAAATCCCGTTTTCCCTGGTGGGGCGGGGATTTACAAACCCTGCGAGATACCTTGCGGCCGCCCAAGTTGCCTCCGGATCAAGGCGTGCCAGTGCCAGTGCGGCTTCCTTGCGGCGCCGCCCTGTTGGCTTTTCACGACCCCCACCCCAAGCCTCTGGCCTTGGTTCTTTTGCTCCACGGCCTTGGCGGCAGCAGCGATCGAGAGGGGTTGCGGCGCATGGGTCTTGCTCTACAGGCCAGTGGTTTTGCGGTGCTGCGGCTCAATTTGCGGGGGGCAGGAAAGGGCAGAGCGCTGGCTCCAGGTAGCTATGCAGCACTTTGCAATCAAGATCTAGCGCCGGTGCTGGCCGTGGGTCGTGGCCTGGCGGCAGGCAAGCCGCTTGTGGGGGTTGGTATCTCCCTTGGCGGCACGATTCTGCTCAATGCCTGCTTGGATCCCGGCCTCAATATTGATGGTAAAAGCTGCCTTGATGCGCTGGTGTGCATAAGTAGCCCGTTGGATCTCGGCCTGTGTTCGGCATCAATCGAGCGGCCCCGCAACCGCATCTATCAGCATTGGTTGGTGAAGCGTTTAGTGAAGCAAACCCTGGAAGATCCAGCCGGAATAAATGAACATGAACGCCATGCCT
>VFLB01000316.1 GCA_009914645.1 Synechococcaceae bacterium Bin_79_3 | reverse complement strand
GGGCGATATCCCATGGTTTCGAGGATCCCAGCCATCCGTTCGGAATCCGCTTTATTCATCTGGCAACCAAAGGTGGTGATCCAGTAGGTGCGGTTCATGGGCTTAGGAAAAAGGTGATCAGCAAACTCCAGTGTTAACTACCGCCGTTACCACGACCGTTTTCGTGGCAGGGTGAAACCAGTGGGTCTTTGCGGTTGCATTCATGGTTTGGCAGCTGAGTCGCTTTGCGCTCACCAAGCAAGTGCCCCTCACCATCAGCCGCGGCACCACGGCAAAAGTGGAGCATTTGTTGCTGGAATTCAGCTATGGCGGCTGCACCGGCCGCGGCGAAACCGGTGGATTTGATACCGGCCAGCGTTGTTTTGATACTCCCGCATTAGAGCAGGAATTGCAGCAATGGCTCCCCTCCTTAGGGTCTGAAGCACCACCCCCGCGCCAGCAGTGGAGATCACTTTTGGCGCCCCTGAGCCCCCCTGCCCGTTGCGCTGTGGATCTAGCCCTGCACGATTGGTGGGGTAAACAAATGGGTTATCCCCTTTGGCAGTTATGGGGTTTGGGGCTTGATCGCCTTAAACCAACCAGCATCACCCTTGGGCTTGGCAATGTGGATGAAATCTTGCAACGCCTCAACTCTTGGCGCTGCGTGTTGCCCGCCACCAGGGTGAAGCTAAAGCTCGGTAGCCCCGCCGGCATAAGCCACGATCAAGCCCTGGTGGAAGCCCTGGTGCCGCACCTGGCTGGAGTCGAGTTGCAGGTGGATGCCAATGGGGGCTGGGATCTTGAAACAGCCAAATTTATGTTGCCCTGGCTTTTTGATCGGGGGGTGGTTTTAGTGGAGCAACCCTTGCCAGCTCGCAGTGGCGATGAGCAAGATTTTGCTGCGCTGCATGGGCTTTCCCCCATTGCAATAGTTGCAGACGAAAGTTGTTGGGGCATTGAAGACATGTTGCGCTTGGCCCCTTATGTGCAAGGGGTGAATTTGAAATTACTCAAAACCGGAGGATTAACAGAAGCCTTTTTGATGGCTCAGTTGGCGCAACATCTCAATTTAAATTTGATGCTTGGTTGCTATTCAGATAGCAGCTTGCTGAATGGGGCGGCGGCCCAACTGTTGCCATTGGTGGAATGGCCCGATCTCGATTCCCACCTAAATCTGATCAACGATCCCTTCCTTGCCCCGCCTCGCCAGGGAGACCTTCTGAGGCCAAGCCAGCGGCCAGGTATTGGGGTGCCTTGATGTTGAGTGCTAATTCTCCGGTGTTGCTGTTGCAGCACAACGGCCTTACCAGCCTCTCTGGTAAAACCGGATTGGCTTTTTTGCGATACCGGCAGGGGCCTGTTGTGGCTGTGCTCGATCCCTCCCAAGCTGGCGCTGATTTGCCTTTGCTCACCGGCATACCAAGGCCTGTGCCAATTGTGGCTTCCGTTGCAGAGGGGATGGTTTACGGCCCCCAGGTGGCGGTGGTGGGGTTGGCCCCTTCCGGAGGACAGCTGCCAGAAGAGTTGCGCAGAAGCGTGGCGGAAGCCTTGCAGGCAGGGCTCAGTGTGGCCAGTGGTTTGCACACCAAGCTCGCCACTGATCCGGAATTTGCCTCCCTTTTGCAACCGGGGCAATGGATTTGGGATTTGCGGGTGGAACCAGCCCAACTCCAAGTGGCGGCTGCCCGCGCAGCGGCATTGCCCTGCCGGCGGGTGTTATTTCTTGGCACGGATATGAGTGTGGGGAAAATGAGTGCAGCCCTAGAGCTCACCGCTGCTGCCCGCAGCCAAGGGCTTGATGCCAGATTTTTGGGCACCGGCCAGGCGGGGATTTTGATTTCGGGTGCTGGGGTAGCCCTTGATGCGGTGCGGATCGATTACGCCGCAGGCGCAGTGGAGTTTGCCCTGTTGCAAACAGCTGCAGGGGCTGGCCCGGCCGCAATTGTTTTTGTGGAGGGGCAAGGATCTTTTTGCCATCCAGGTTCAAGTGCCAGCTTGCCCTTGTTGAGAGGTAGCCAACCCACGGATTTGGTAATGGTTCATAGGGCGGGCCAAGGGGCGATTCGTGCTTTACCTGATGTGCCTCTGCCCCCTCTATGTGAGTTGATTAAAAGCTGTGAAACCCTTGGTTCGTTTGCTATTCCAAATGGGAAGGTGGCCCCAAAAGTAAAGGCGGTAGCTCTTAATACGGCTCATCTAGGGCCACTGGAGGCGGAAATGGCAATTAAAGAAATTTCCTTGCAAACGGGATTACCCTGCGCTGATCCCGTTCGCGGGGGCGCCCAGCTACTGCTTAGAGCTTTATTAAGTTGAGGGCGAGCGAGGGGACTCGAACCCCCGTATGGCGGCACCACAAGCCGCTGCCTTAACCACTTGGCGACGCCCGCCGTGGGTACAAAATCTACCAGTTAGGCCGCAGCAATCAAATGGATCAAGCCATGGCAAAACCATTGGGTTTTCTATTGGTAGGCGTTGGGGTGTTGCTTGCTGTCACAAATCCAGGGCCCACAGAATTTCAAGAGTTTGCGGGTAAAAAACTCGCGGAAGAAGCAGTGGCGGAATTTTGTAAACCGGGCGGCTTGCCAATGGTGGTGCAACTTGTGGTGCAAAACTGCCCAGAGTTGATTCGCGCCCAACAAAAACCGCTTGGAGCGCTAGCTTCCCAATTCAGTAAACGTATAAATCTTGGTTTGTTCAGTTTTTACAGTACCGAAGTGGCGGGTGCTCAGTTGTTGCCTCAGTTGGCTTTGCCAGGATATGAATTGAAAACCATTGCAATGGCAGGTAATTTTTTAGTTATTAACGCTTCTGAAAGTAATGCTCCCTGAAGCCCTTAGAGCTGTTTTCATTGCTGGTTGCGCCGGCCTTGAGCTGGTGGAGCACGGACCTGCTCTTGAGCGGTTATCTCATGATCAATTTGGCTTTTCGCCTCTGCTTCAGCCGCAGTTGCAGCATTGCTTGGCGGATGTTGTGGTGCGGGTGCAACGATCTCAAGAGGTGTTGCAAGTTGCAGCCCTTTGCTATCGGCTCCAAATTCCGCTCACGGTTCGTGGGGCTGGCACCGGTAACCAAGGTCAGTGTGTGCCGTTGCATGGCGGAGTGGTGCTTGATACCTCTGGTTTGAATCAAGTGCGCAGTTTTGATCCAGTTAACGGTTTGCTGATTGCAGAGCCAGGTTGCCGTTTGCTTGATTTGGATGAATGGCTACAACCGCAAGGATGGGCCCTGCGGATAGCCCCCAGCACTTGGCGTAGCGCCACCCTTGGCGGTTTTATTGCTGGTGGTTCGAGCGGGGTGGGCAGCTTGCGCTGGGGTTTATTGCGGGAGCCGGGCAATTTGCTGGGGCTAGAGGTGGTATCGCTGGAGGCAGAACCTCAACTCCTGCAGTTGGATGCAGCGCAAGCCCAGGCCCTCAACCACGCCTATGGCAGCAATGGCATCTTTACGGCGGTAACAATTCCTACTGTGCCTTGGCAAAACTGGCAGGAGCTGGTGCTGGAGTTACCTGATCGCCCAGCAGCATTGGCTTTGGGTGTGCAGCTCAGCGCTGCGGCATTGGAAATAGATGCTCTTTGCTACCTAGAGCAGCGCTTAGCCAAGCAGATGCCACCCCTGCCCAATCTTGCGGCGGCCCAAGGTGATCGCTTGCTTTTGCTGGCGAGCCCTAATGCAGTGCCAGTTATTGAGCAGCTCACAACAAAAGCAGGGGGATCGCTGTTGTGGCAAAGGCCCCAGTGGCCGCCTAAAGGTTTGTTGTTGCGTGAACTGTGTTGGAACCACACCACCTTGCAGCTGCGGGCTGTAGATCCTCTATTTACCTACCAATTGGTATTACTACCGGAGCCAGAATTAGCTTTTATCGAACTGATTGATAAGCAATGGCCCGGATTGTTGTATTGGCATCTGGAACGGTTGCGTGTAAGCGGTAAAGCCCGCTGGGTGGGCTTACCCCTGTTTCGCTGGCAAGGGGAAGATCAGTTCAAGGCACTCAACACAGCAATGGCTACTGCTGGGGGCTTGATCTTTAATGCCCACGCCCTCACTGTGGAAGAAAGCGGTTTGGGCATTGTGGATGGGGATCAAGTGGCGGCAAAGCAAGCAAATGACCCCAAGGGTTTATTAAATCCAGGCAAATTGCGTGGATTTAATAAACAATAAGCTTGTTTTTAAGGGCAGTTGAGGCTGCTGCGAGTGTCGATTCCGCTTTTGCTATTTGTGCCACTTGCCCGGCGGCAAAGAAGTTTTAAATCATCTCGATCCAGCAGAGCCTCACTAAAATCAGCCCCTTCAATTTCTGCATTAGCGAAACTGCTGCCGCTGGCGATCACATTAGTTAGGTTGCTATTTTTTAAATTTGCTTCACTAAAATCAGCTCTATCCATCAGTGAATCGCTTAGATCAGCCCCTTCAAAATTTGCCCCGCTGAATGATCCTTGGGTAAAAATTGCCCCTTGTAAATTCGCTCCTGAGAAATCAGCTCCTCTAGCAAGAGCGCCAGCAAATGAACTTCCTTCTAAATCCTGATTTTCAAAATGCCCATTGCTTTGGTTGGTAAGCGTGTAATCAGTTTTTTCTAAATAGCTTGAGGTGGCAATAGCCGATTCCGCATTAAAATCCGATATTAATAATATAATTGCCAGCGCTAATGCGGTAGCATGAAAGCTGAAAAAAGCCAAAAATTTGATTAAGGCTTTATTGAAACTTTGCATTTTAAGTCCTTGAGTAATTCTCGCTTAGCTCAGCCTACATGTTTAATTAAATTGTTCTCATTTAACTGTTCCCATAGAGCGCTTAACAAATAAAGAGAACCTGCAATCACTGGAGTAGCGCCAGGGGCCAGCAGTGCCGCGAGCCCCTCTGCTGCATTGTTTGCCTGTTGAATTTGGCCGCAGCGATGTGGCAAAGCAGCCCTTAACTCGGCAGCACTCCAGCTTTGGTGGTTTGGTAGAGCCAAAATCCAGGCTTGATCGTTGCTACCAAGCAATGTATTAACAATTTCAATGCCTTGTTTATGGCGCTGTATCCCCAGTAACCAGCGCCGTGGTTGATCAGGCAACTCTTTCCGTAAGGCTGCCGCCGCTGGCTGGTTATGGGCCCCGTCGAGCAATAATTTGCGGCCGTGCCATTCCAGTTGTTCCAATCGGCCAGGCCAACGGGCAGTTGCTAAGCCCTTATTTATGGCGGCTTCGCTTATTTCCCAGCCCCGCTCATTTAGAGCCGCAGCCATGCCCATAGCTACGGCTCCATTTGAGCGCTGCCAACGGCCCCCCAAAGCTAGGGGCTGCTCATTCGCTAAAGGCGCCACCCATCGCAGTTGGGTGTGACTAGCGGCCGCTCGCTGTTCAAGCACTTCAGCTACCTCCTTCACTTGCGGGGCACTGATGGCAATAGTTCCAGGCTTAAATACCCCAGCTTTTTCAGCGGCAATCTGCTCCAAGCTGTTGCCTAGATATTCGCAGTGATCTAAGCCAATGCTGCCAATACCAACAACGGAGCGATCGCTGTGGGCGGTGGTGGCATCGAGGCGGCCCCCAAGGCCCACCTCCAACACGGCAAGATCGATCTCGGCATCAGCGCAGATGCTAAAAGTTGCACCGGTTATTAATTCAAAAGGGGTGAGCTTATGGCTGGCGCCTAGGCCTTGCCAGCTGAGCAAGGCCTCACGCAGTTTTTCTGGGTTAATCCAGTTGCCATTCAGCTCTAATCGTTCGCACCAACTCAGGAGATGGGGTGAGCGGTAGATCCCGGTGCGAATGTCTGCTGCTTTAAGCATCGCCCCAAGCATTGTGCAAATCGAACCTTTGCCATTGGTGCCCGCCACCTGCACCGCTGGAAAGCGCTTCTCCGGGTGCCCAGCATTAGCCAAAGCCGCCTGCAGCCGGTATAAACCAAGATCAACGCCTCGCCTGGAAAAAGGCTCCAGAAGATCTGAGAGCTCAACCGGATCAGGCAGTTGCAGAGGTTGCAAACGCTTTAAAACTTGGCAAGGGCTAGATCTAAGCGATGTAAGGCTTTGTTTAGCTCCCGGCGAGTAATTACAAGTGGGGGAACAAAACGCACCACCTGGGGGCCTGCCGGCACCAACAGTAGAGCTTCTTCCATGGCCGCTTTCACCAATTCAGCAGCAGTAATTACCCCATCTCTTAGTAGCAAACCTTGGATTAAGCCCCAGCCCCTCTCTCCACTTAAGAGGCGAGGCCATTTGGCCACTCGCTGGCTAAGGCCATCCCGCAGCTGTTCACCTCTTTTCTGGACATTAAAAAGTAGCTGGCGGCGATCTAATTCCTGGGCCACGGTTAACGCAGCACGGCAGGCAAAAGGGTTGCCACCAAAAGTGCTGGCGTGATCGCCGGGTTCAAATACAGCGCAGTGATTTTTAACAGCTAAAGCACCAATTGGGATCCCACCCCCCAGGCCCTTGGCAACTGTGAAGGCATCAGGTTCGATCCCCAGCTGCTCATAGCCCCAGAGGGTGCCACTACGGCCCATGCCCACCTGCACTTCATCGCTAATCAGAAGAAGTTGATGTTCGCTGCAAAGCTGCCGTAATTCTTGAAAGAAAGCTGGATTACCTGGAATTACCCCGCCTTCTCCCTGTAGCGGTTCGATCAGCACAGCCACTGCCCGATCCTGATATTGCTGCAGGCTGGATTTAAAGCTGTCGATATCGTTGTAAGTGAAGTAGGCAAAGCCATCTGGTAAGGGCTCAAAGCCGCGGTGATATTTGTCTTGTCCGGTGGCAGTAACAGTGGCAAGCGTGCGGCCATGGAAGCTAGCGCGAGCGCTCAGCACCAAGGGTCGATCGATTTGCCGCTTGCTGTGGCCGTATTTACGGGCCAGTTTTATTGCTGCTTCATTTGCTTCAGCGCCTGAATTGCAAAAAAACAGCTGATCGGCACAGCTGTGTTCTTGGAGCCAGGTGGCAAGTTCTTCCTGCTCTGGAATTTCGTAAAGGTTGGAAACATGTTGCAATTTGCCCAGCTGCCTGGATAAAGCTCTGCGTAATCGGCCGTTGCTGTGTCCCAGGGTGCAAGTGGCAATCCCTGCAACGCAATCGAGATACCAGCGACCGTCGCTGGCTTTTAGCCACACGCCACTACCTTTTTCAATTTTTAGCGGGTAACGGCCATAGGTGGCCATCACAGCGGTAGATTTGGAGCTTGGGGGCATGGCGGAATTGGTAGACGCAGCGCACTCAAAATGCGCCGGCTTCGGCTTTGTCGGTTCGAGTCCGACTGCCCCCATTAATTGTAGGTGCGTTTTATCGAAGCGCCCAATGCATTTAGCTTGCCTTCGAGATTGTCGTAGCCACGATCAAGGTGTTGCAAACCTTGCACCGCAGTCACGCCATCGGCAGCAAGACCAGCCAGCACCATTGCTGCAGCTGCCCTTAGATCACTGCCAGTTACGGGTGCTCCGCTGAGCCTGGCGACCCCTTCAACAAAAGCTGTATTTCCTTGGGTGCGGATCGCTGCTCCCATGCGCTGCAATTCGCCAATGTGTTGCAAACGATTTTCAAAAATTGCTTCGGTTATCACACTGGTGCCATTAGCTGTAGCGAGCAGGCTCATAAAAGGAGCCTGTAGATCAGTTGGAAAACCTGGAAAAGGTTGCGTACGTAAATCAACCGAATTCACCCGATCAGCCTTAATTGTTATGCCGATGCCATCGTTGCTGAGTTTGCAGCCACATTCTTCAAGCTTACTGATTACAGCCCCTAAATGTTCATGAATAACAGGTGTTACCCGGATACAAGAGCGGGTGATAGCTCCTGCCAATAGAAGGGTTCCCGCTTCAATGCGATCGGGAATAACCATGTAATCAGCCCCATGCAGCTTTTCCATCCCAACAATTGTGATCGTGGGGGTGCCAGCACCGCGCACCCGGCCCCCCATGGCGATGATTAGACCTGCGAGATCAATTACTTCCGGTTCTTGAGCGGCATTCTCAATAACCGTTTCACCATCCGCCAAAGCGGCAGCCATCATCAAGGTTTCTGTGGCACCAACGCTGGGGCAATCGAGGTGGATGCGTCCACCTGTGAGGCGATGGCCGCGGCCTGGCACCACCGCCGACACAACCCCGTGCTCAATAGTTACCTGGGCTCCGAGTGCCTTTAATCCTTTTACGTGTTCCACAACCGGGCGAGCGCCGATTTTGCAACCTCCTGGTAGTGGCACTCGTGCAACCCCGAGCCGGGCTAGAAGGGGGCCAATGC
>VFLB01000049.1 GCA_009914645.1 Synechococcaceae bacterium Bin_79_3 | reverse complement strand
GTAATAAGTAAGTTTTTAGGTGATGACCCCCTGCCAGGTAATTGGCCGGAGCAGCTACCGGTGCGCTGCCAGCAGCTTTAGTTATTTAAACCTGTTAATTCGTATACCTCAACGCTCTGATCTCTTCCCTTGAGCGGAAAACTACCCCAATAGTTAAATTGCCACAGCTCGGGATTTGTTAATAGATGAAGGGTATCTTTAGATAGCAATACCCTGCACAGGTTAACCTGACGCTCCTTATTTAGTGATTCAAGGCGCGAGCTAACATTTACTACATCGCCAATAACGGCATACTCCATGCGTTCGCTACTACCCATAGAACCAGTGATTACTTCGCCGCTATGTAGGCCCACTCGTAATTTCATTGCCGGGCGCTTTTCCGCTAGTAATTGTTGATTTAATTCAAGCAATGTGTGTTGCAATGCGGCAGCACTATTTAAAGCTTGGTTTGCAGTTTTCGTTGGGTTTTGAGCTAGGGGCACCCCAAATACCGCAAGGAAACCATCACCGGTGAATTTATTTACCATGCCCCCATTGCTATGGATTACCTGCACAAATTTTTCCATGCCGGTATTAACCCATTGCAGCGTTTCAGCCGGTTGAAATCCCTCAGCCACTTGGCTAAAGCCAACAATATCGGCAAATAGAATCGTTACGGCTAATTCCCTGCCAGGAAAGCGCCCCTCCTCCAATAGTGATTCCCGTTGTTTCCATAATTCAGCAGCCACTTCGGGGGATGTGGTTTGCCCCAATAAACGTTCGATTTGGCGCCGTTGTAATTGACCGGCAGCACCTCGCCGTAGCCAACCGGCTGCAGTGATCACTGCAAGGGTAGTCATGGGGATGCTAATGCCAATCCAAATACCCTGAAGCAGTAGGCTAAAACCGATGGCCAGCAGAAAAAGTTCAGCGCTGAGAAGCATCCAACCGCTGCGCCGTAGGGCCTTGATTCCTTCACCAATAGCTATGCCAGCGGCTATAACCAGTGCTAGGGCAATGCTTTCAGTGAAAGCGGGCAGCACATCCATCTGGTAGTGGTTGCCTTGCTCTAGGCGACTGATGGCTGCTAAGCGGTGGGCATGTACTTCCACACCAGGCATTGTGGCCAGCTGAGCAGCACCACTGAAACGGGTGTGGGGTGTGTTGAAGTCATCCCGAAGAGAGGGAGCAACACTACCGATTAAAATAATTTTGTCGCTTAATTGAGCCTTTGGAATTTTATTATCTAATAAAGCGGAGAGGTTCCAAATGGGAAAGCTGCCGGGTTGTAAAAAACTCAGCATCCGTTGTCTACCAGCTGAATCTACTTGCCTATAACCACCTGAATTTGCCGTTAGCCAGCGATTTTGCAGTTTGGGGTTTTTAAAGGTTTGACGCAGTTGCTGATTGCCCTTGGCCTTTTCCCATAGGCGTAGCGGTAAAGCCAGATAGGCGGGTGGT
>VFLB01000311.1 GCA_009914645.1 Synechococcaceae bacterium Bin_79_3 | reverse complement strand
GCTAAAGACCCTCCCACCAGAAACTCAAGACCCATTACCTCATCTAGCAAACCTTACAAGGGTAGAACTACTCAAAAGAAGAGTATGGATATCAACGCAACTCAAATCATTAGAGCAAGAACGCAAAGCAATTGATTTAGAAATAGAAGAGACCTATTCAAATGCTGAATTAAAATTTGGTATTGCTATTCCAGGTGGTTGGATAATGAAATCAAATACACGCACCAGTTGGGAATACACCCCTGAAGTCATAGAAGAGATAAAAGCAATCCAAAGGCAAGCGCAACAAGGCGGAATGGCAAATGAAATCAAAACCACTCACCTGCGCTTAATACAGCATTACGCCTAAAAGCAAGTATCATATGCTATAATTGCAGCACTGAACTCCACAGAGAGTCAATCCAATGCTAAAAACCACCAGCAACGGCACTCAAGCAACAACTGCCATCAAGTTTTCTTTAAGACCAACTGCTGAAACTTTGGCAGATCTATCACGCCCTATTGATCCACGGCATCTCAAGACCAGAAAACAAGGAACAGCAACTCTTACCTATTGCCCCTGGAACACCATTGCCCGTCATCTACATCACCGTGCTCCTGGTTGGTGTTGGGAGGTTCAATCAGTTCAAGCAGTTGGCAGTGCTGTTGTGGTCACTGGTCGTTTAACTATCCCCACTGCTGATGGTGATCTGCTGCATTACTCAGCAGTGGCATCAGAACCACTGGAATCAGCATCCAAAGCGCCTGCTGCTGAGGTTGCTGCGAGTTCTTGCCTAAGAAGGGCAGCAGCATTGGCGGGGTTGGGTCTGGAGTTATGGGGAGAAATTCAAGGAATCCAGACGGGGTTTTATTGCAATACCTGCGAATCTTTAGGAAATCTAAATATTTGGTCCAAAACGTCCTAGATTGAGATCAAAAGGGCAGCAATGCTCTCTGTTCTCTAAAACCCAGGTAAAAACTTATGGCACCTGTAATACGCGGGAATTCTTTATACACAATCGTCGAGGGTCCTTCCTGGACG
>VFLB01000280.1 GCA_009914645.1 Synechococcaceae bacterium Bin_79_3 | reverse complement strand
GCAGTAAGTGCGAGCGTTTATGCCGGAAGTGGCTCCCGTTGCGTGTCTGCAATTGCAGATGGGGTGCGCCGTCTAAAACTTCGCAAGTTTTGACGCGTAGAACCCAACTCTTCACTGAGCACGGCACAGGCCCTTTCAGGCATGGTGTGATCGCCACAAGTGAATACATCCACTGCGGCGTAGCCGGATTCTGGCCAGGTGTGAATTGAGATATGGGATTCAGCTAAAAGTGCTAATCCCGTTACCCCTTGGGGTTCGAACCGGTGGGTGATCAAGTTCAGGAGTGTGGCGCCAGCCCGCTTCGCTGCTGAGGTGATGGCGTTCCTGAGAAATGCTTCGTCGTCGAGCCGGCTGGAATCACAGTCGTACAGCTCGAGAATGCAGTGTTTACCCACCATGTCCGTTGGGACATTTTCATGTTGGGGAACAGGGGTTGCGGGGCGTCCTGGATCTGGGTGCAAACAGGATGAGGCTTGAGCCATTGAATCGGGCAAAAGAGCTTCTAATCTTAGCGCTCACCAGTGGCCTTAGCAGTTTTCAAAATGAAAATAAATCGGCAAACACGCGGATTAACTGTTGGCGAGTTGCTGCTTGTGTTGTTTGTGGTGGCAGTGGCGGTGGGAGCTGGAGCTCTTTTTCTTTTAAAGCCCTCTGGTTTAAACAAAGCCCCCCTTCCAGCTCCTAACAATGTTCAGCCAAAATTGACCCCTCCTGCACCGTGATCAGTTGGGCTTTGTTACGCCATTCCTCCACACAGCTATGGAGATGGGTGGCGCTTACAAGGCATTGATGCCCCTCGCCAATTGCTTCCAACAGCAGTTGTTGACGGTTTGGATCAAGCTCCGCCAACACATCATCCAGCAGCAGGATTGGGGCGCAGCCACTGAACTGCTTTACCAGTTCCAACTCTGCCAATTTCAAGGCCAGCACTAAACAGCGTTGTTGGCCGGCTGAACCCAATCGCCTCGCTGGTTCACCTCCAAGTAAGAGAGCCACATCGTCTCTTTGGGGACCCACCGTGCAAAAACCCAAGCGAAACTCCTGATCTCGTTGCGTCTGCAGTTGGGCCAGCAGGCTGGCTTGCCAAACACTTTCTTGTTCGGGTTCTACTAATTCACTGCCAGGTAGGTAACGAAGTTGCAGTTGCTCCCTACCACCGCTGAGTTTTGCTTGCCACGGTGCCGCCAGTGGCTCTAGGCGTCGCAGCATGCGATGGCGACGGCGATGCAGCCTTACCCCAACAGCAGCTAATTGCTGATCGAATGCATCCAGCATTTCCGCTTGACCCCCAAGCGGCCGCCGGAGAAGCTGACTGCGTTGCTTTAGTAGGCGGCCATAACGGCTCAGCAGTTCGCCATATATCGGCTCCAGTTGCAAAACCACACGATCCAGCCAGCTGCGCCGCAGGGCTGGCTCCCCTCGCACTAATTCCAAATCAAGGGCGCTGAATCCAACGCAACGCAGAGGGCCCAGCAAATCAAGCTGCCGCTCTAACAACTTGCCATTGCGTTGAGCCCTGCGCCCCCCCTCCCGCCGCAGTTCCAACACCAGTTCATCTTCTCCATCCAAACCAGCCTGAGCCCTTAAAAAGCCAGATTTCGCACCCCGTTGAATTAAATCGCGATCGTTGCTGCAGCGATGGGAACGCAGGCTGCCAAGAATTTCCACTGCTTCTAGCAGATTGGATTTACCTTCACCGTTTTGGCCAAGTACCAATAGACGCGGTGAATCAAGCACCAATTTCAGGTTGCTGTAATTGCGAAAGCTGCTGAGCTCCAGGCGGTGGAGAAGAATGGTGCCCAGGCGGTTTGAAAGCTAGGCTAGTTAAGTGGGGGCATGTAGCTCAGTTGGATAGAGCGTCAGATTCCGGTTCTGAATGTCGGGGGTTCGAGTCCCTCCATGCTCGTTTTTCCCCTAGCTAGTTCAGGTTTCAGCTCTAATCCCATGGCACGAATGCCGTTTGGATCTGAGCTAAATCCATAGGTTTCAAGAACTGGGACCAATTCCGGCCCTGCAGCTAAAGAGATACTGCAGCCAGGCCATTGCTTGCGCATTCTGTTGAGGGAGCTGTAAACCAACACCTCCATAATTTTCTGTTTTTCTATTTCTTCAGGTAAAACCACGAGATCCCAAAGATTTGCATTTAAAGCTTCATCGCTTGTAACCCGAAGAAATCCCACTAGCTGATCTTCTTTTTGTACCCTCAGCGACCAGGCACTGCGCTCTAGGGCTAAGGCAACCTTTTCATCGCTGCGGATAGGAGCGCCGCATTTTTGCAGCAATTTATTTACCTCTTCAGCACCTGTTGGCAATGGTTGCCAACAAATCTGATAACCCTCAGGCAATTGGGGTGCGGCAGTGGCGCTACGGAAATAAGGCATCATTTAGTTATGGGCGCTTAAAACTTCGTTCAACCTGTGTTGCGCAAGCCAGCAGCAATGCCATTAATCGTGAGCAAGGCTCCACGTAACAGTTCACTGCGGCTGTAGGTTCTTGTGTCGTTTGCTTCTGTTTCATTCATTGGCGGTTGTCTCTGTTGATTGCGCAAACGCCTTAAAAGTGCAACTTGCAAAAATCCTAAAGGCACAATTGTGCGGTTGCGTAGTTCTACTGATTGCTGTAAACCAGGATCACCATCCAGCAGCCTTTTATGACCAGAAATTTGGAGTACTAAATCTTTAGTTAGTTGATATTCGCTTGAGATCTGCTCAAAAATTGCTTCAAATGCTGTGCGGCTTTCCGGGCTACCTAAAGCTTGTACATAATGATGTGCTATGCCTAAATCAACCTTGGCAAGTGTCATCTCCACCTTGGAAATCAACATTCTAAAGAAGGGCCATCGTTGATATAACACCCGCAATAGTTCCAATTGTTTGGGATCGATATCAAGTTCATCTCGTATGGCGGCGCCCACTCCAAACCAGCTGGGTAACAAGAAGCGGCTTTGGGTCCAGCCGAATACCCAGGGGATAGCCCGTAGAGCGGAAAGATCACGGCCGCCACGGCGCCGCCTGGCAGGTCGAGAACTGATTTGCAATTTACTGATTTCTTCAATTGGTGTTACCTGCTCAAAGAAATCCACCAGATCGGGGTTGTCGTGCACTAGGGCCCTGTAGTGGCGCCTGGAGCACACCGCAAGGCGTTCCATTAGTTGATTCCAATTCTCTGTTTCATCAAGCTCAGTACCAAGCAAACTATTCTGTAAAACAGCTGTAGTAACGGTTTCAAGGTTATATAGAGCGAGCTCAGGTAGTGCATATTTAGATGCCAACACTTCACCTTGTTCAGTTATTTTTATGCGTCCGCTTAAAGTGCCACTTGGTTGGGCTAAAATCGCCTGATATGCGGGCCCGCCGCCACGGCTCACCGAACCGCCACGACCATGAAAAATCCTTAGGCCTAACTTATGGCTACTGCATAAACTTTGTAAAGACATCTGGGCGCGATGGATTTCCCAGTTGCTGGATAAAAAGCCAGAATCTTTATTACTGTCGGAATAGCCAAGCATCACCTCCTGAAGCGGAATTTCTTCGCTTTGCAATAATTTCTGATAGAAAGGAGTTTCAAATAGAGCTGCCATTACGGCAGGAGCGCAGCGTAAATCTTCTACCGTTTCAAATAATGGCACCACTTGTAAACGGGTACTGCCTTCAACCGGATCAACTAAGCCGGCCTCTTTAGCTAATACCAACACCTCCAGCAAATCAGACTGGCTATGGCACATTGAAATTACATAAGTGCGGCAGATGCGATTACCGAATTCTTGTTGTAAGCGGTCCAACATGCGAAAAATCGCAAATGTTTCGGCGGTGGCGGCACTCCAATGGGGCCCGGTGGGAATCAGGGGCCTGCGGGTTTGCAGTTCCTGCAGTAACCACTGCACACGTTGCGCCTCATCCATCGCGTCGTAGGTGATGGGCAGCTGTAGGTATTGGCTTAGTTCCGTTAAAGCTTCACTATGACGGCTGCTTTCTTGGCGAATATCTAGGGAGGCAAGGGTAAAGCCAAAGATTTGCACCTGGCTTAATAAGCGTTGCAGCGGTTCGCAGCTGAGTTGGGTGGCCTGCAAGCTGGTGCGGATTAATTCGAGATCGCTGCGAAAATCTAAATAGGAGCGGTAATGCAATTCAGGGGGCACCCCTAAGTTGCCGATACTTGGAGCTGGATCATTGGCATCATTAGGGGCTTCCCATCCGGCAGTTGCCAGCAGCCCATTGCGTTGCTGGGTAAGTTGTAATCGCTCAAGGATGTAGCAAAGTTTTAACCGATAGGGTTCGAGCCGATAACGGGCAGCAAGGCGTTCGTAGATCTCTGGAAAACGCAATCGATCCATTTCCAGTGATTCCAACAAGGCACCACTTACTTGGCTCCATTGCATTGAAATACTTAATTGATCTTTTAGTTGCGCTACCGCTGATATGTATCTCTCCAACATCAAGCGTCGCTGGAAACAAGCGGTGCGCCAAGTTATGTCTGGTGTTACAGAGGGGTTGCCATCGCGATCTGCACCCACCCAAGAACCAAAGGTGCAAAAGCCATCCTCTGGTGGCGTTACGTTTGGATAACTTAAAGCTAATGCTTTGCGAATCCTCTCACTTAATAGAGGCAGCGCTTGGAATAATACCTGCTGGAAATAGTGCAATGCATAATCCACCTCATCTAAAACAGATGGCTTGAATTGATGTAATTCATCAGTGCGCCACCACAACCTTATTTCTTCCTCCAGCTGCTGGCGTAAAACGTGACGATCTTCTATCGGACCAAATCCACGATCACAGCCTTCTAATTTCTGAATAAGATTGGCTACTCTGCGTTGTTTATGCCGAACCGTATGACGCACGATTTCGGTGGGATGGGCGGTAAATACCAAGCGCACATCCAGGTCGCGCAGTAGCGTTTCTAATAGCCCTGGCGGCACATTTAAGCTACGTAAGCGGCGAAACAAACGTTGAAAAGTTGCTGGCTCATCGTGGCTAACTAAATGGGGCGTGAATGGATTTTCAAGGGGATCATCCTCATCATCTCCATTTGCCATTGTGGCTAAATAGCGATCTTCTTCAATATGTTGTTCAAGGATATTTACTAATTGAAAATAAAGCGAAAATGCCCTTGCTGCAGCGATCGCTTCGGCAAGATCCATCTCTACAATTAAGCGAATAATTTCTTTTGATGTTTCCTCTTCGTCGCAAAGTTGCTTGAGCTTAAGTAGCCGCTCCGCTTGGCTAGGGGGGCATTCACTATGTAATACGGTTCGCCAAAGATCTTCCACCAATTCAAGCCGCTCATTTAATTGCCTCAGGGTGCGGCGGCCCATCAAGATATTTGAGCTGGGCAGCGTCTGCTGCATCGGCGAAGCCTTAGGTGAATTGAGTGAATCAATCATCCCAAATAGCCGTCGTTTATTACGGCTCCAGGCGATACATTTTTTGCTTTAAGCGATGCCCCTTCCTGGATTTCTTCATTTTCCATAGCAGTTGCACCTGTGCCAATGAGGGAACTTATGCTTTCTCCATTTTTGTGCCTTGAGAGCCAATTCATGGCGGTATTGCCGTTTTGCAAAATTCCATCAAGGGGAGCAAGCCAGGGCAATAAATCCCTTGCTCCAGGCCAGAGACGCATTTCCGCTATTTGATTCTCAAGCCATGCCCGAGCGCTGAGCGGTTCTCCATCTCGCCAATGCAGTAAAACTGCCTCAAGGCTGGAACGGGCTGCGGCTTTGTCGTTGGCATCGGCAAGAAGCTCCAATTCCTCCAAACTAAGTTTGCTAGCTGTAAGTGGATCGTGTTGGCTCGGGTTTTCAAGTAGTTGAAGCAGCCGCAGTTCTGCATAAGCAGTGATTGCTAATAACTGCTTTGGATCGGTTATTAAATCGCAAATACGCAGTTCAACCCGATTAAGGCCGTGGGGTCGATCGGGGCCATTTGGCCGCACAGACGACCATAAATGCCGCACATTACGCATATTTCCGTTGCTTAATTGGCTCTCCATCCAGGCCACGTATTCGCTGTGGCCACTAAAAAGTGGCACCTGCACTGGGGTAATTGGAAATTGCAACCACCGTTGTGAATGGGCTCCAGTGGGTTTGCCATCGAGAAATGGCGAACTTGCGCTCAGGGCTAGCAATAAGGCGGCTTCACAGCGCAATAAACGGCACGCCGCAAAAATTTGGTCTGGGTTTTCAAGGCCCAGATTGATATGAACACTGGCGGTAACTACCCGGGTGCCGTAGGTGGTTTCGATGTAGTGGTGATATGGGTTGCTGGGATCAGAACGTTGAAATATTGCACTATCGCCAAGGCTGAGGGTGCTGCCAGGTAGCAGGGTGAGGCCTTTGGGTTGCAGCCAGCGGCGTAATTGACGGCGAGGCTCCAGCAGTAGTTCCAACTGTTTGCTGTAGCTCGCTTCCGGTGCAGTGATGTATTCAAGGTTGCGGCAATCAGGTTCCGTTACAACCCCTGGAAGCGCAGCGGCAGCCTCCGCTGAACAGCCCACCACCGTGCCATCAGCCCTACCGGTGTAAAGCTCTACCTCAAAGCCTTTCAGCAAACTTTTGCTCATGAAAGGCAGGCCAATGCCTTAAGCAAACCGCGGGCCTTATTCAAGGTTTCCTCGTATTCAGAGCTCGGATCTGAATCAGCCACAATTCCAGCCCCTGCTTGCACCTGAACCCGCCAGCCCCCTTTGCCATTACTGCGAACCACCATGGTACGGATTGTGATCGCTGTATTAAGGGCGCCGCTAAGATCTATAGCCCCATAAACCCCTGAATAGGGGCCCCTAACCCCTGGTTCCAATTCGTTAATCAATTGCATTGCCCTAATTTTTGGCGCGCCGCTAACGGTACCCGCCGGAAAGCTGGCTTGAAGTAGATCCCACACATCAGCATCAGGGCGCAATACCCCTTCTACTTGGGAAACGATATGCATCACGTGGGAATAACGCTCGATCACCATCAACTCCTGCACGGCAACGCTGCCTGGCTGGCAAACCCGACCCAGGTCGTTGCGACCTAAATCCACCAACATCACATGCTCTGCCCTTTCTTTGGGATCAGCTAATAATTCCTGTTCAAGGGCCAAGTCGTCGCTTTCGGTTTCACCGCGGCGGCGGGTGCCCGCAATCGGCCGCACCGTTGCTTTCACCGTGCCATCAGCTTGGGGATCGGCTTTTACCATCACTTCCGGGCTGGAGCCGATTAAATACCAACCGTTAAAAGCAAAAAAGCCCATATATGGAGAGGGATTAACCATGCGCAGGCTGCGATATAGCTCGAAGGGATCCCGCTGCACCTCCGCTTCTAGCCGCTGGCTTAGCACCAGTTGAAATACATCCCCGGCAAGGATGTGATCTTCGGCTTTGAGAACCGAGGCTTCAAAGGCTGCTTTTGTGGTGTTGCTGGTGATTGGCAACTTATCGGCGGCTTGATCTCGCCATTGCAGTGGTGAGATTCCCGCAGGTAATGGTTGATGTAAGCGCTGCTCTAGTGCTTCAAGCCGTTCGCTGGCTTCTGCTTTCGCTTGGCTCGAATCAACTCCATCGCTGAGGTTTGCATAACTAATCGCGGTGATCTGGCGGCGCACCTGATCAAACACCAGCAAGCTGTCGCAAAACATCCAGCAGCCATCGGGGAGATCATCCGGGCCGCGGGGATGCACGGGAACGCTGGGTTCAATCCATTGGATTAATTCATAACTCCAAAAGCCAAAGAGTTGGCCAACAGGAGGCAAGCCTGGAATCGGGGTTGAATGGTATGGAAGCAGCAACTCCCGCAGAAGTTCAAACGGATTGCCTTGCAGTTTGATACTGCTGCCATCGCGGTGATCGAGGCTGCTGTTGCCGCCGCGGCTGGTGAGCACCCATAGGGGATCGCTAGCTACAAAACTCCAGCGCCCCAGTTGCTCTCCCCCTTCAACCGATTCAAGTAGAAATCCGTAGGGGCGATTGTGCCCCACCTTGAGCCAAGTGCTAAGGGGGGTTTCTAGGTCTGCGGGCCAGCGCCGCCAAATTGGTTCGAAGCTGCTGCCTTGGTTTGAACAGACCATCTAGATGAAGAATTTAATCAACTCAAAAGTTGATCGCTGAAAGCACTTCAGTTATTGGAATAGTTATTAAATTAATTGTCGAAAGTTTCGCGGCCGCTGAATTTTAAATTGGCAGGATTTGGATTTTGGCCAATACGGCGTGGGTTGTGGCCAACCATCGCACGACCTTCTTTTACTTTTTCTGGGAACACACCGTCTGCAGGATGTAGGAATTCAATATCGCCACCAGGATAAATCCGGTAGATCTTGTAATCCTCAATCCTGGGCTTGAATTTGGTGCGCAGCTGAGTGCCTAGGGCGAGGCATTGCTCCTTGCGGGCGAAATACATGATGTTTTCGCCTGAGTTCATCATCGCTGCACCACCTGTTGGCAGTTCAAAGGCCTGGGACGAATTACTGCTCCAGGTGATGGCGTATTTCTCTTCGGTTTCGGCGGCATTTAATAAGCCACCGGTGCTGCCGATGAAACCAGGAAGCTGGCCGGTGAGGGTTCCTACCGAGGACATTGAAGCCAGGGAGTAATTTGGCTGGAAGCTAGCACTCAAAGGCGGTTCAAAACGCGTTGACGTTGCTCTCTTCACAGCCTTCAACAATGGCAAGTTTTGCCACCGGTAGATAAAGGGTGAGGTTGCTGCCCCGTCTTTCGGTAAATCTGCCGCCAAGGCTGGCAAAAAGTTGTTGGGTGGCTTGGGGGCTTAATTGAAGGCTGCCAGTGCCAGGATCCCAGGTGAGCACTGGCCCTACCATGGCCTCAGGGCTGGGTTCAAGCGTGTTTTCGCTATTTAGATTGCCGCTAAAACGTAATTTCAAGCTGTCGCCTGCCGCTTGAAGTTCCACCTTTACCTTCGCGCCGCGTCGCAAGGTGCGGCTGAAACGATCCATTAGCCCCGCAAGCATTTTTTCGAGCAGGGCCGGATCACTCATTACTGCAGGCAGATCCACGCCAATTTTTAAATCCAGCTGCAGTTCGCGGCGCTGTAACTGATTTTCCCAACTTGGTTGGAGCTCTAGCAGGAGTGCAGCAAGGTTGGTGCGGGCCAGCAGCCTTTCCCCCTTGGGCTGCCGCTGCGCTTCCGCGGCATAAAAGATCAAGCCGAATCGATCGATTTGCTCACTGCATTCCGAATCGATCTGGCGCAAACGGGTTTGCGCAACGGTGGGCAAATCTTGGCGCCGCAGTAATGAGCGAATCAGGGTGCGAATTGTGGCAAGGGGCGTCCGCACTTCATGGGCAAGCGCCTCTAGTAAACCGAGTTGATCATTTGCGCCTGAAGCGTTGGGCGATTCCTTTGGGGGACTCATCAAAGTGAGGCTTGGGGCTGCTGCGGCTAAACGTTCTGCCACCCGTGGCCAAAACAGTTCGGCTGCCCTTAACGAACTATGCAAAGGCCCCAGCTTTTCTAGCTTTTGCTGCAGATCAAGAGCCGCGATTGGATTGTCGGCTGAAAGGCGAGCTCCTAAACCCTGCAACAGGCGAGCTAAAAGTTGCTGATCAAAGCTCACCAATAACTGACGCCGTTGCGGTTCCCCACTTAGCGCTAGGGCCACCTGCAATTTGGCTGTGATCAGCACCAGCAATGGATCTGTGCCGTCTGATTCGTTTAACAACAGTTGCCAGATTTTTGGCCCCAACTTTTGTTGCTGGGGGCTGCTTCCTGGCAGTTCAGGGCGTTGGTTGGCTGGATTTGCTGGGGTCCATACCCAGCCATGAAAGCGTTGCAATAAGGATGGTTCGTATAAAGCAGGCAGGGGTGCTGCTAACCAAAGCCCATGGGGGCTTGGTAGCTCCACCAACATTTCTTGCAATACCGCTAAAGCGGCCCACCATTGCCGCCGAACCCCCACTTCATCTGCGCCGCCAATTGGAGCTGCTGCTGCTAATTCTTGGCGCAGCTCAACCAGCAAAGGGATTTGGCTCACCGCAGTTTGAGGCCACTTTTTTTTGCTCGCCGCTGCACCGAAGCCACTAAACCAACACTTATGAAATTCACCAACATTGCAAAACGGCCATAACTCATCCAGGGCAGAGGGATTCCGGTTACGGGGCCGAGGCCAATTGTCATTGAAATATTAATCACCACTTGAAACATCACCATGGAGAGTATGCCAATTACCACCAAAGATTCGAAATCGTTACCGGCGATGCCGGCCACCTGCAGCAATTTCCAACTAAATAGGCCATAGGCCAACAACAGCAAAAGAGCGCCAATAAAACCCAGTTCCTCCCCGAGGGCACTGAAGATGAAATCGGTGTGTTGTTCGGGAATAAATTGTAATTTTGTGAGATTGCCCTGCATTAATCCGGTGCCAAATAATTGGCCTGAACCAATACCGATTTGGCTTTGGATTAAATGATAACCACCACCGAGGGGATCTTTAGAGGGATCTAAAAAAAGAATCAAGCGATCTTTTTGATAATCTTTTAATCCATGGCTCCAGAGAAATGGGGTAAGAAAGGCAAATATTGAATTCAGCGTTAAAGCAATTGCAGAGCCAATACGTTTCCAAGGAAAGCTGCGCCAGCTCATGAATGCCAAGAGGCCAAACCATGGCAGGAGCGCTATGGGGAATGTGCCCGCAATAATTGCAGTAGCCAATGGCGACAGCAGTAATAGCAACCACGGCAAGGGCAGCCCAGCCCAAAAAAGCATTGCTAAAACGATCGCGCCATAAACCAAGGAGGTGCCTAGATCAGGTTGCAGAAATACCAGCGCCCAAGGCAATGAGATCACCGCAAGGGGGCGAATTAAATCAACTGGTCTTTCAACGGGATGTTTAGCAAGAATTCCAGCCAATAATAAAATTGCCGCCAACTTTGCAAATTCAGAAGGCTGCACATGCAACCCTGCGATCGATATCCAGCGTTGGGCGCCAAGGGCGCTGGTGCCCATTAATTTCACACCAAAAAGGCTGGTTAGGGTGAGTAGATAAATAGGAAGAAGCAGCGGTTTTAATTTGTCTAGATCGATTTTTGCAAGCAGAGCTGCTGCTGCTAGGCCAACGGCCCCGGTAATCCAATGGTTTTTCCAATCGGCGAGGGGCGCTTCCCTTTGAGTGCTGGCGATCAACAAACCAGCTAAAAGAGTCATCGCGATGGGTATACCCCAAAGCAATGGATCAATATTGCGCCACGGCCATCTACGGCTTCCTTTCGCCCCCAGCTTCATGGCTGCTTAGGCACACAAAGCTGCTGCACTTGCGCTGCTAAATCTATAAAGGCCATGGCGGCAGCACTTTCCGGGTTGGCAATAGTGATTGGGCGCCCTTGATCACCGCCTTGTTGAACCGGTAATTCCAAAGGGATTTGCGCAAGTAAAGGCACTTGGGCGGCGGCGGCTAGGTTGCTGCCTCCACCACTGCCAAAGATTGGATACTTGCGTTCCGGTTGGTCGGGCGGGATAAACCAACTCATATTTTCAACGATTCCTAAAATTGTGATGCCCATTTGACGAAACATCTCTAAACCGCGGCGGGCATCTTGCAGCGCTACCTGTTGAGGGGTTGTAACCACCACCACACCAGCTATCGGTACGGCTTGGGCCAGGCTGAGTTGAGCATCGCCAGTGCCCGGGGGGAGATCCACCACTAAAAAATCCAAATTGCCCCAATCCACCTGGTACAAAAATTGGCGGATGATGCCGTTGAGCATTGGCCCCCTCCAAACCACTGCTTGATCGGCCTTTATTAACAAGCCCATAGAAACCATCACCAATCCACAACTGGCGATGGGGGTGAGCCTTTGGGCTTCGCCTTCTCCTTGCACACCAGGGGTTTGATCTCTTACGCCAAGCATGGTGGGAGCATTTGGGCCATAGATATCGGCATCAAGCAAACCCACCCGCAAGCCTTGCTTAGCTAACGCGCAGGCCAGATTTACGGCAACCGTACTTTTGCCAACCCCCCCCTTGCCGCTGCTAACAGCAATCACTTGGGCTACACCAGGAATGGCTTGTTTGGGTTGCAACTGACCATGACCGGCAGCACCAATGGCTGGGGTTTGGGGGGCAGTAGCAAGTTCGATTTGCACCTCACTAATGCCTTCAAGCTGCTCAAGTTTCTCGCGGGCCTCAGTTGCGATGCGATCCCGTTGGGTTTGGGCAAAACCAGGCAGTGAGAGTTGAAATACCGCTCGCTCCTGCTGAAGCCGAAACTGGCTGATCCAGCCCAATTCCAGCAAGGATTTGCCGCTACCAGCATCTTTTATGCCTGCCAAGGCCTTGAGAGCTTCTTCTGTGGTCGCCATAGCTGCCTCAACTCTTGATTTGGATCCTAGGGAGCCCTGTTAAGGGCCCTTGCTCTGGTTGGGGCATCCATGAAAAGGTATTGGCGTTGTTGTGCGTTGTTTTGATTTGATAAATCCTGCTCCTCCCACTGATTCACGCGAACGCATGAAGGCCCTACTTATGGGCTTGCAAGACAGTATTTGTGCTGGCTTGGAGCAGCTGGATGGTGGGGGTTGTTTTGCTGAGGAAAGTTGGCTTCGCCCTGAAGGGGGCGGCGGACGTTCACGGGTAATGAAGGAGGGGCGGATTTTTGAACAGGGCGGCGTTAATTTTTCGGAAGTGGAAGGCAATAATTTGCCCCCATCAATCCTTAGCCAACGGCCTGAGGCTGAAGGGGAACCTTGGTTTGCCACAGGTACATCAATGGTGTTGCACCCGCGGAACCCCTATGTGCCAACAGTGCATCTCAACTACCGCTATTTCGAAGCTGGGCCTGTGTGGTGGTTTGGCGGTGGCGCTGATCTCACTCCTTACTATCCATTTCTTGAAGACGCAAAGCATTTCCATCGCAGCCTAAAAACTGCCTGCGACAGTGTAAATAAAGCTTATTTTCCGATTTTTAAACCCTGGTGTGATGAATATTTTTATCTCAAACATCGCGCCGAAACCAGGGGTATTGGTGGAATCTTTTACGACTATCAAGAGCCGGGCGGGGCGATTTATCGCGGCTCAAATCCGGATGGGGTTGCAGCTAAATGTGCGGCTGGAAATATTCCAGATCGCAGCTGGGAAGATTTATTCAAATTGGCTTCCGCCTGCGGAAATGCATTTTTAGGTAGCTACATCCCAATTGTGGAACAGCGCAATGGGCTTGCCTATGGGGAAAGAGAACGCCAGTTTCAGCTTTATAGGCGCGGCCGTTATGTGGAGTTCAATTTGGTATTCGATCGCGGCACAATTTTTGGCTTACAAACAAATGGCCGCACTGAATCAATTTTGATGTCTTTACCGCCTTTAGTGCGCTGGGAATATGGCTATCAAGTGGAGCCGGGCAGCAGGGAAGCGTTGCTTACAGACCTATTCACTAAACCCCAAGATTGGTTAGGGGATAACTCATTGCTGGAGCGTTGCGCCCCCACTGGCGCCATCGGCTAATCCTTTCTGCAGCGCTTGCACCACCCGTTCTGCGATGGCGGTGAGGCTGGCATCTCTAGTGAGGGGATCGCGAAGGTTGCGTTCCAAAACCCCTTCTAAACGATCGATTTCAAGCATCGAGATACCCCGCCGCGGCGCGCCAAGCATGCCGCGATAGTTGTATGGGTAGCCACCAAATACCTCAGCTAAGGCCTCATCTAGGCGAGAAAATTCATAGCGCACTGCTGGAATTAATCCTGCACCGCTGCCATGGGGGCTGTAAGCGTCGTAGTGAATTTCGAGCACATACCCCCCTAACTCTGCGTGGGCAGAGCCAACACTCCAATTTGAGCGAGGCTCATTTGTATTGCGAATCGTGCGTAGGCCGGGGTCGTAGTAACGAATATTCAAGCCTCGCTCGCTACCAATTTTTACTATCCGTTGGGCTGTTAGCAGATTCCAGTAGAGCTCGTCTGTGATGTAAAGATCCATCGGTGTTGCGCCCCTTATTCCCACCGCTTCACCAGGGGTGCCAGATCCTCCTAGGCGCTGGGAATCAGCGTGGCCTGCCAAAACAAGGATTGCTAATTCCCGTGGGTGGTTTCTGGTGCCGCGCCAATTTTTTGTGCGGCCTGTTGGAACCGGTAGGGAGAAGTCTCTTGGCTGCAGGGTTGGGGGCCCCTCCTGCAGATTTTCTAATAGCTCAAGCAAACCTTTTCTTGCATCAAATGCTCCAGCTGGTGTTGGAGTTGCTGTTATTAAAAATGTGGCCAGCAAAAAAATAAGTTTCCGCATTAGGGCGGGATCAGAGCGGTGAACTGAGCAGTTTTCCGTCGCTATGCAGATTTAATGATCGGCCCAAGCTGCGCTCAAGGGCAATTAATTCATCCCGATGGGCCCGCAACCTCAAAGTTGTGGGTATAAAACCCTGGGGCGGCAAGAGCTTTAGCTCCAATGTTTCTTGGCGGCGTGCCTTATTTAGGTAAATGCGCCCCGCTAACGGACCCAGCATGGCAAGCAGCAATGGCCAGTAGCCATAGGAAGGCAGTATCTGACGCACAACCAGCCCAAGAGCAGTAGCGCCGGAAGCACCTAAAACGCTGAGCAATACAGCCAATGGAATGCTTGCCTCCACCTGGCCTTCAAAGCGCAAAAGCTGTTGTTCTGGATCTCCGGCGATGGCTTGCCATCCCCGTTGCTGCAGCCATTGGTTAAGGCCCTCCAGTACTTCTAAAGGCGGCCGAGAACTATTCACTTCCACAATTGTGGTGCGGTCTTTACTAGCGGCCCTTAAAAAGAACACCAGCCCGATCCCCATCAATAGGGTGAG
>VFLB01000020.1 GCA_009914645.1 Synechococcaceae bacterium Bin_79_3 | reverse complement strand
CTCGAAATAACGCACCACCGCTTCTGCAAAGCCTGAGCAGCTCAAAGGTTCAACTGCTGGTTCGAGCAAACGGGCGAGATCATAGGTAACTTCGCCATTGGCAATCGCGGCGCTGATGCCTTTGGTTATTAAGTTTGCGGCTTCTTGCCAGCCCATAAATTCCAGCATCATCACGCCACTTAGGATTACAGAAGCGGGGTTGATGCGATCAAGGCCTGCATGTTTTGGTGCCGTGCCGTGGGTGGCTTCAAAGATGGCAGCGCAATCGCCAATGTTTGCCCCTGGGGCCATTCCAAGGCCGCCAACTATTGCTGCAGCTGCATCAGAGATGTAATCACCATTGAGATTAAGAGTGGCTAACACTGAATATTCCTGAGGCCTGGTTTGGATTTGTTGAAAAATGCTATCGGCAATGCGATCGTCTACTAACACCATCTGGCGCCATTTGCCATTGCCATGGCTGGCACCTATTTGTTGCAGCACCTGCTCCACTTCCGCATCGATCGCTTCTCGCTTATCGGGGGTGAGATTGTTATAGCCCGGTTCAATCAAGCGGCTGTTATCTGCAATTGAAAGCGTTGGATTTTGTTCTTGATTCGCCAGGATCCAGGCCTCTCTTTCAGTAACACAATCGGCCCGAAATTCAGTAGTAGCTAATTCATAACCCCAATCTCTAAAGCCCCCTTCCGTAAATTTCATGATGTTGCCCTTATGCACCAAGGTGAGATGGCGGCGTTTGCCCTCCAGCCGCAAGGCATGTTGCATCGCCCGGCGGATATGGCGCTGGGTGCCAGCTTTACTAACGGGTTTGATGCCAATAGCGGAACCCTCTTTGATGCGTTTTTTACCTAATTGCGGGCTGGCGGGAATAACAGTGTCGTTTAAGTGCCTCAATAGCTCTTGCCCTACTGGGTCGCTGGCGGCCCACTCAATACCGATATAAATATCTTCTGTGTTTTCGCGAAACACCACTACATCAAGATCTTGAGGCCGTTTATGGGGGCTTGGGGTGCCGCTGTAATAACGGCAAGGCCTAACGCAGGAATAAAGATCAAATATTTGCCTTAGCGCCACATTTAAAGAGCGGATGCCACCGCCAATTGGTGTGGTGAGGGGCCCTTTAATTGCAATTCCATAGGTTTTGATGGCGTTCAGGGTGTCTTGAGGCAGGTATTGATAGGTGCCATAAAGCTCACAGGCTTCATCGCCGGCATAAACCTTGAACCATTCGATAGCGCGATCGCCGCCGTAGGCCTTGGCTACCGCCGCATCAAGTACCCGTTGGGTGGCAGGCCAAATATCAACGCCGGTGCCATCGCCGCGGATGTAAGGAATGATCGGGTTTGCTGGCACCTGTGGCTCACCATCCACAAATTTGATTGCTTCGCCGCGGCTGGGAGTGGTGAGCTTTTCGTAGGTGGTCATCGGGTTATCGCTGCAGGTGCTGGGCAAGATGAGCCTAGTTTTGCGTGTTCTGCTGTTATCGATGCTGCCGCACTGGCACTACCGCTCGTAATCCTTCGCAACTTTTGCAGCCATAACTAGCTAAGAGGCGCTT
>VFLB01000099.1 GCA_009914645.1 Synechococcaceae bacterium Bin_79_3 | reverse complement strand
GCGGCAAAAAAGAACCAATCAAGCAACAACTTTTGCGTATTAGCCGTAACGGTCGCTTCTTAAAAGTGTTGGGCCTCTATCTATTGCTTTGGTGCGCTTTGCAGTTAATGCAAACCGTAGCGTTGCTTTATTTCAATGTGGTGATGCAAGTGCCTTCAAATTGGAGCACCTGGATCCTGGTGCCATTTCAGATCAGTGCTCTACTTGGTTTACAACTATGGAGCTGGGTAAGCAACCGTTGGGGGCGAATTGCAGCTTTGCGCAGCGGCGGCCTGATGTGGATAGTGGCCTGCCTGGTAGCCATGCTGCTAATACCCCTTGATGGGGCAGTGGCACCAATGGGTTCTTTTTCCAATGGCCTCAATTTTGTATTGCTTGTGGCCACAATTCTTGCGGTGGGGCTAGGGGGATCAACTGCTTTCCTGATTCCTTGGTCTTTATTACCCGATGCAATTGATGCTGATCCTGAAAAACCAGCAGGCTTGTATACAGCTTGGATGGTGGTAATTCAAAAGTTTGGTATTGGGCTTAGTATATTTGTGTTAGGCAATGTTTTAACTCTTAGTGGCTACAAAGCTTGCACCGCTTCCATTCTTTTACCTTCATCAGCACTCACCACAATTCGGCTTTGCATGGGTTTAATTCCAGCGGTTTTAGTTGTACTCGGTTTATTAGTAATGCGCCGTTGGCCGAGGCGCATGCATCCAATCGCCCTTAAGCCATGAAAACACCCCGTTGGTTATCCAGGCTCGGCAGTAGCGCCTTGATCGGTGGACAAGCCTTAGCTGCTGTGGCGAAAGGAAAAATAAATTTAAATGAATTGATAGACAATCTCATGGAAGCGGGCCCTAGCAGCTTCCTTGTTATTTTAATAACCGGCCTTGCATCAGGCACAGTTTTTAATATTCAAGTTGCTGCGGAGTTAACAAAGCAAGGAGCTGGTTCTACCGTTGGTGGCATTTTGGCAGTTGGTTTATCAAGGGAAATAGCCCCATTGCTTACCGCCACATTAATTACAGGGAAGGTAGCTACCGCCTATGCCGCTTCCCTTGGCACCATGAAGGTAACGGAACAGATCGATGCCATAACAATG
>VFLB01000147.1 GCA_009914645.1 Synechococcaceae bacterium Bin_79_3 | reverse complement strand
GTTAGAGATGCCTTAAGAGCAGCTGGATCAGCTTTAAACGTAGTTTGCAACCTCAACATCACGGAGCAGCAATAGTTCTTGTAGCTGTTCTGCATCAACCGTTTCTTGCTCAACCAAGAGATCAGCTAATTCATCAAGAACAGCACGATTTGCAACAAGAACACCGGTGGCACGCTTGTAGGCAACCGCCACTAAATCTGAAACTTCAGCATCGATTGTTGCAGCAGTGTCTTCTGAGAAATCTCTTTCGGCGCCAATATCACGGCCAAGGAACATTCCACCTTGGGATCTGCCAAGAGCTATTGGGCCAAGCTTATCGCTCATGCCAAAACGGGTAACCATTTGGCGTGCAACCCGGGCAACCTGCTGAAGATCATTGGAAGCTCCAGTTGTAACTTCATCCTCCCCATAAACAATTTCTTCTGCAACACGGCCGCCAAGGGCAACAGCCATTTGATTTTGCAAGTAAGAGCGTGAATAAAGCCCCGATTCCATCCTTTCTTCACTTGGGGTAAAGAAAGTGAGTCCGCCTGCATTACCACGGGGAATAATGCTGATTTTTTGAACTGAATCATAATCAGGCATCAGCGCTCCAACTAGAGCGTGGCCGGCTTCGTGATAAGCAACAAGGCGTTTGCGCCTTTCGCTCATAACACGATCTTTCTTTTCAGGGCCTGCCATTACCCGTTCAATTGCATCATTTACCTCATCCATTGATATTTCACTTAATTGACGGCGAGCCGCCATGATTGCAGCCTCATTTAATAGATTTGCTAGATCGGCACCAGTAAATCCAGGGGTACGGCGGGCCACGCGGTCAAGGTCTACATCTTTGCTAAGGGTTTTACCTCTTGCATGAACGCCGAGGATTTGAAGCCGACCGCTGTAATCAGGCCGATCGACAACTACCTGGCGATCAAAACGGCCTGGACGCATTAAGGCTGAATCCAATACATCAGGGCGGTTTGTTGCAGCAACAATGATGATGCCTGTATTACCTTCAAAACCATCCATCTCTGTAAGTAGCTGGTTAAGAGTTTGCTCCCGTTCATCGTTGCCGCCACCGAGACCTGCACCCCGCTGCCTACCAACAGCATCAATCTCGTCAATAAAAACTATGCACGGGGCATTCTTTTTAGCTTGCTCGAAAAGATCTCGCACTCTGCTGGCACCAACACCAACAAACATTTCAACAAATTCAGAACCTGAAATTGAAAAGAAAGGTACGCCAGCTTCACCTGCAACAGCCTTAGCAAGCAAGGTTTTACCTGTACCTGGAGGGCCAACTAATAAAACACCTTTTGGAATCTTTGCACCAACTGCTGTGAAACGGTCTGGATTTTTAAGGAAATCAACCACCTCTGTTAACTCAAGTTTTGCGCCTTCAATTCCAGCAACATCATTAAAAGTAACTTGAGTTTGAGGTTCCATTTGTACCCTCGCTTTACTTTTACCAAAACTCATCGCTTGGTTGCCGCC
>VFLB01000240.1 GCA_009914645.1 Synechococcaceae bacterium Bin_79_3 | reverse complement strand
TGAGCTAAAAGCTGCTGCAACCAAAGTTGTGAGTTGTCAGCCACAGCTGCTCCATGGATCGATAACAATGAGTTTTAGTGGATTGAGTTGCTGTGATTTCTATTGGGGCGGTTTCTAGGTGGTTGTTGGGGCTATTGCTTATTTGTTCTACGGCATTTATGCCGGCGGAGCCTGCTATGGCTTACGACAACGCCGATTTATTGCCTGATCATCCAACCCCAGTAATCGATCTGGCCAAAGCCCTCACAGACCAGCAAAGAGAGTCTCTTGAAACGGAACTCACCGATTTTGAGGCCAAAAGCGGCTGGAAGTTGAGGGTTCTTACCCAATACGACCGCACCCCTGGCCTAGCGATAAAACAATATTGGGATTTAGATGAACGCAGCCTGCTGTTGGTTGCAGATCCCCGCGGTGGCAACCTGCTTAATTTCAACGTGGGAGAAGCCTTGTTTGCTTTGATGCCCCGCACCTATTGGGTGGAGCTGCAAACCAGATTTGGCAATCAATATTATGTAAAAGACAATGGCGAAGATGGGGCAATTGTTGATTCTTTAGCTGCAGTTGAATTCTGTTTGAACAAAGGTGGTTGCCAAGTAGTGCCCGGACTCCCCCAGGAGCAATGGCTTCTCACTTTTGCCGCCTCAATACTTGGAGGCCTTGTTGCTGGTTTTGCAGCTTTTCCTAGAAAAGAAGGCATCAAGATTGCTTGGAATTGGCTTTTACTTATGGCTCCCCTTTGGCTACTAATTTTTGCATTTTTTGGTTTAGCTCCAATCCTCACTCGAACTTCAGATTTAATGCCGTTAGCAGCAAATTGCCTCGGTTTCTTAACTAGTGCTGGATTGGCATATGTAATTGCCCTTAAAACATTGCCAAAACCTGGATCAGCAAAAATTAGTTAGCGCTTAAAAACTTTTTAAAGCGCAATCAAGGCTGTTATCTGAGCAGGGTGGAGCTGCTTGAGGAACTGTTTTAGCCATCGGCACACGGCCCTGCAGGCGGTTCAGATTTGCTTCGTAAAAACGCTGTAACTCAGTTAGGCGCTTCACTGGCTGTCCGTAGTAGCTGCTGCCCCTGAGGGTGGGGAAAGATGCCCACTCCGGAGCTAATTTTGCTGCTAATTCAGCGCTGAGGATGCCTTGATCGGCTAGTGCTAATGCACCTCGCTTCTGGATCAAGAAAAGAGCGGCTTGATCTTGCACTTGTGGGTTAAAACCGGCTAAGCCCATAGCCCTAACAACAAGCCCCCAGGTGGCCGGCATGAACTGATATGCCCCAGCAGCAGCACTGGCATAACCGGTGGTGTAATTCACTTTGTCTGGGTGGCGCTCAAGAGAATCCATCAAGCTGCCGCCAAACATCACCCGATAACCAAGATCTGCTCCTTCTTTCCAGGTGCCTTCCGCGTAGCGAATCGTATTAAGCAAGGCACGACGTTCAGCGGTGATTGCAAAAATGCGAGGAGCACTGGGAAAACCAGGAAACTGAAGGCGAGGGAAGGAGAATTGAGCCAGATGCTTCGGCGCCCGATCACCAAACTCTTTGGATCCTTCGTCCTTAGAGGAAGCAGTAACTGCCAGTGCAGGCGGCATGAGTGCCAAGCAGCCGCAAAAGAGGAATAAAGTGCCTTTAAAGGCAGTTGCGGTAGGTAAGGAAAAATTCAAACGTTCAAGTTGAAGTTTCACTAAAAATAAAATTCTGCCGCTCACGAGTTCTTTTCAGAAACGGACTGAGTGAATATGGTCGAAAAAATCCTGCTCTGATTAATCACTGACCAGAAAATAAATTGTCTACTGCCTAGAGGCAGCCTGCCTCACAATTATTTGTTTTTAATAATTCAAGTAAAAACTGGGCTGCTTCAATTTCACCACCCCTGGGGAGCGCCTGTTTTGTGGGGGTGATTAATGGAGTATTTAGCTGCCATTCCCCCGCCAAGAAAGCAGCCAAACTCAAATGGCGATGCCATCCATGTTCTTTTAATCCCGCCATGAGAACCTCCGCCTCCGCAAAGCCCTGCCGTTCAACCGCAATCACGCCAAGGCCCTGGCCCAAGGCTTCACAAAAAGTGCTGTAGCCGGGTTTTGTAATCACCACGCTGCAGATCGGCATCAAATCAAGGGGCCGCAGATCAGCAGGCAACAGCCTGGCGTTAGAGGCTCTAGCTAATTCAGGGTCTGTAACAACAAAACCCCAATCAGGCCATTGCTCCAGCAACTGATGCTTGCAAGCAAAACCGATGCCGCCAAAACTCAGCAGTGCTGTTTTTTGCTTTTCCCAGCCCCAGCCAAATCTTTGCCGAAGTTCATGGCTGGTAAAACTTGGTGTTCCCGCACTCAAACCAATTTGCTTCAGCGGCAAATCCCAATCCATTCCAAGCGAAAAAGGACAGCGCAGAGTGGCAGCACCGCGGCGGTAGAGCTGATTGCTTTGCGTAGCCCAACTAAGCAAAGGGCCACCCAGTTCTTGATATATAGAATCCCAGCCAAAATTTGCTTGCCACACCAAGGGCACACCAAGAGCTTCAGCTAACAGCACTGCAGCAGGCGGAACATCAGCCAATACAAGGGCTGCCTCCCCAGGGCACCTCAGAGCCATTATTAAGGCAACTTGCTTCTCCACCTGGGCTGCCAGTTTGGGCTCCAGTTCATCTAGCGCTTTCAATGTGGCTAGGGGATCACTAGCTAAAGCATCCGCCTGAATAACCCCAACATCCCATTGAAAATTATGGTGAATGTGGGGAATTGCTGCAAATGTTTGGTTTAGAAATTTTTTTGGAAGTGGCGTTGAGAGCACAAAACGACAATGGGGTTCAAGCCTCTGCAACGCCGCCAAAAGTGCCGCCACCCTTGAGCCATGACCGTAACCATGGCCACTTATGCAGGCCACAATCAGCATGGGCCACTGTTAGCTAACGGCAGTATGTGTTCTTCCACCAAAGTGCCATTCGGTTGATACCAACGATGGGACGCCAGCAAAACACTGCCGTTGGTATCCATTTCCACCCAGCTAAAATGCCTTAAAGGGCCGTATTCACTGCATTCACGATGACGTGGCACGCAGGCAGCGTTTAGATAAATCGTCCCTTGCCGGTCGCGATGCAAAGTGCGGCGGTTGCCCGCGCCTCGGCGTAAGCGGTGGTGCATATGACCAAAAACTACTAAGGGCACTGGCCTTTGCTTGCGTATGCGCAGTATTGCTTCTTGAAGATCTTGGTCGCCCCAATCACAGGCTGGAGGCTTCCAGTCTTTTCCGCAGAGATCAGCGGCAGCACTGCCAAGGCCGCTGGGGCCGGCATGGGAAAGCATCACAAGAGGTATTCCGGCAGGAGCACTCAAGGCAGCCTTGATGATGCGGTTGGCGGAATCAAAAAGGTTCATAACCCCCCAATGGGATTTAACCGCCTCCGACAGCCGAAATCCTCCTCCAGCACTGCCGGGTCTACCACCCACCACCGCTAATCCGGGGGGATCTAACAAACGCAAACCCCAACCGCAATGCAATTCACCAAGGGCCTGCTCCATGCGACCAAGAGTGCGACCAGAACTGTCTTTGGCGGCATCGTGATTTCCGAGCACGCAAGCAACCGGCACAGTCAATTTGCGTAGGCGCAGGGGTAACCGCACATCCCCGTCTGCCAAGTCGCCAACTACCAAAAGGGCATCTGGAGCAAGTTGAGCCATCACTGCATCGTCGTGGTGGTCCCACTGGCCATGAAGATCTCCGGCAATGGCCAGTTTCAGCACAAATGCTCCCTTGTAACTTTCTAGGCTGCTTGCATCCTCCCTCGGCAGGCTCACGCATGTTCGTAAGCAGCGCCCCACTCAGCGACCAAATTCAGCGAATTGCTGATTTAAAAGCTCAGCGCAAAGCTGTAATCCTTGCCCACTACTACCAAGAAGAAGAAATCCAAGATGTGGCGGATTTCATCGGCGATTCCCTTGAGCTATCCCGCAAAGCTGCTGCCACCGATGCAGAGGTAATTGTTTTTTGCGGAGTCCATTTTATGGCTGAAACGGCAAAGATCCTCAGCCCCAATAAAACTGTGCTTCTGCCAGATTTAAATGCTGGCTGTTCACTTGTTGACGCCTGTAGCCCGGATGAATTTGCTCAATTTCGAGCTGATCATCCAGACCATGTGGTGATCAGCTACATCAATTGCTCCGCAGCAATAAAGGCACAAAGCGATTTGATCTGCACCAGCAGCAATGCGGTGGCAATGGTGCAATCAATTCCTGAAGAGCAAGGAATACTTTTTGCACCAGATCAAAACTTGGGTAACTGGGTGCAAAAACAAACCGGTCGCAAGCTTGTGCTTTGGCCGGGCAATTGCATTGTGCATGAAACCTTCAGTGAGGCAGCTGTTTTCAAATTAAAAGCCGCCCATCCCAAAGCGGAGCTAATTGCCCATCCGGAATGCCAAAGCCACCTGCTCGATCTAGCCGATTTCATTGGTTCAACCAGCAAATTGCTATCGCACAGCAAAACAAGTTCTGCTTCATCTTTCATTGTGCTCACTGAGCCAGGGATCCTGCACCAGATGCGTAAAGCTGCTCCCCATAAGGAGTTTTATGAGGTACCTGGTCTTGACGGCTGCAGCTGTAATGCTTGCCCTTATATGCGTTTAAACAACCTTGATAAATTGGAAAATTGTTTAAAAACTATGGCTCCTGCCATCAATCTTGAGGAAAGCCTGCGGCTTAGGGCTCTAGCCCCAATCAAAAAAATGCTGCAACTAAGTAGCTGAAGTGTCCTGCAATGCTGGTGCAAATTGATTTATTTGCTTATATAACTAAAAGTGTTTGCTTTAGCTAATGGGCAGTGGCCGCAAGAGCAGCACTGAGTTGGCGGCAACAGCCTCTTCAAGAGGTAGGAGACGTTCTGCGCCAAAACCACTTGGCAGAGTTGCGAAAGGCAAGAATGCCGCAACACCGGCTAAAACAAAACGCAGGAGCAAAAACGAGCAAAAAATCAGTGTTTTTAAACGTCGCCTCAGCTGGCTTGGTTGGAGTGCAATTGGAGTGCCCCTTGCCGCCCTCACATTTTTGGTGGCGATTGCCCCCTCAAGCAACCGTCGAGCACCCGGCAACAACCAAACCAGCCTGGCCAGCCTGAATGCCACAAACGAAAGCTTTCAGTATCTACCCGATAACGATGTTTATGCCCTCAATTTTGATCCCCGCAAAGTGGCTTTCGGCATGCTTGAGGGTTGGGATCGCGAGCAAGAAGCCTTCAACGACAACAAAGCTCTAGCTTTTGTAAGTGGGCCAATGTATGAGCGCTACAACGATCCAGATCAAGAGGTAACTGTTCCCCTCGGCGATATCAAACTTGGCAATCAAATTTGGCGAGGAAGAAACCGCAGCGCAGCCCGGCAACGCGCCTACATGGGTATTACTCACCAAGGCAAGGTTGACTTTGGTTATGGAGAATTAACTGATGCCAGAGCGGGGGAATACGAAACATTTATTGGTGGTTTGCATTCGCTATATAACAACATGCAATCTCCCCCCAGTGAATACAAAGGGGCCTACAGCGTGAGCATGGGTCAGCAAATTCGCTATTTCCTGCCCAGGGTGCGCATGGTTTTGGGTTTGCGTACTGATGGCCGCTTAGAGGTATTCATGAGCCGCGATGGCCTCACCCTCGAGCAAACCAAAGAACTAGCACGCAGTAGAGGTTTAGTTGCTGCTTACATGCCTGATCATGCTTCAAAAAGCCGTTTCATTATTCCCGGCGTAAAAGGCTTCAGCGAAGAAGATGCCAATTGGATCAGCGGTGGCGCCACCAGCTTTGTGCACGTGCCTTACATGCTCAAGCTCGAACCAAGATATTTTCATCTCCAAGGCAATCCTCTGGCAAATATCAATCCTCTGGGGAGGGGCAGCGGTTGCTCCAACCCTGTGGATTGCAGTTTCAAATTGGGCGGCCAGGTTATGGATAGGGCAATGGCAGGTTTAAACCGTTTAATGGAAAAAGGAGTGGTGCCAATTGCCCGCTTGTTTTGGTCGCCATCAAAATCACCAACCGCCTCTCGCCCCTCAAGTGCGGCACCGATGCGAGAACCACCCATCACCGCAGATCCTGCCCTTGCACTTAATTCAGCTGCAGCACCCAGTATCCCAGAACTCCCAGGAGCAGGTATTGGTTTGGGCACCTCTGTTAATCCGGCATCAAGAGCGCCTGATCTACCTGCTCCTGAAAACTACGAATCAGCTCCTGCGATAGCGCCAAACCAAGCCGTATACGATCCCAATCTTTCGATCACAGCCGGCAGCGAAAACCGCGTAACCCCAGCGCCTCCTGTGCTGCCTCCAGCATCCCCACCAGCCCTTTAACCAGCTTCAGCAAGCGCTCGCACCACATCTCCACGGGTGAGCACACCTACTGGCATACCATCTGGGTTTAATACAAATAAGCGCTGGGTTTTACCGTTGTGTAAAAGTTTTGCAGCCTTCGGTAAAGGTAAATCAATGGCACAGGTGTGGGGATGGCGATTAATTAAATCAGAAACATTATTTCCTAAAACTTGATGTACTTCTTTATCCCATTGCAGGGGATTTTTTAGATAGATCACACTGTCGAGCAATAGCACGTAGGGCCCGGCATCAAAACCACTTTCGCGAACCATTAAATCCTGTTCACTAAGTTCACCCAGCAGCGCACCCTTGGCATCAATTACAGGCAAAGCACTGATGTGATGCTGATTTAGTAAAGCAACTGCCTCCTGTAGAGGGGTAGTTAATTGCACCGTAAACAATGGGCTAGTCATCACTTCCGAAACCAATCGCTGCATCACCATGAAAACTGTTTCAGCTTGAGCCATTCTGCAGGGCAATGAACCCCAATCTCCTTCGCTCTACAGCTAACGGGCTCACCATTGGCCGCGCCCTATTGGGTTTGCCGATGGTGATTGCCCTCGGGCAAGGCCAGGCGAGCCTTGCCTGGATCCTGCTGCTAGTTGGCGGCCTAAGCGACTGGGCCGATGGCTGGCTAGCGCGCCGAGCTGGTGGGGGCAGCATCTGGGGTGCTCAGCTAGATCCCCTAACCGACAAAATTTTTGTATTAGCACCACTGCTCTGGCTAACTCAACAACAACGTTTACCCCTATGGGCCCTCTGGCTTTTAATTAGCCGAGAGCTTTTGATCTCAAGTTGGCGTGGCGGACAAGCCAGCGGTGGCGCCGCCTCAATGACAGGAAAGGCCAAAACGTTGCTGCAATTTGCGGCTCTACTCTTAATGCTCTGGCCCCAAAAATGGCTGCCACCACAGGTAGTTAGCACAATTCATGGGCTGGGCTGGTGTTTGTTTTGGCCTTCGCTATTGCTGGCTCTTTATTCAGCCTTGGGCTACCTAAAACCTAAAAGTAACTAGTTTTTCCACAACAGCGCATCGGAGCTGCAATCAACCTGTTGATCAGGCCGCAGGCCGTAATCATTTTTAAAGCTATCGGCAAGCCCGGCATCAAGATCAAAACGGGGAGTAAAAGCTAATTCCCGCTCAAGCCGATGCACATCAACTAAAAAATGATTAAGCCGCAACGGAAATGCCTTGCGCGCCTTGGGATCAAGGCAAGAGGGATCAAAACTGCGCATTTCAACGGTGGAGGGATCCTTGCCACAGGCCCTTGCTGCTGCTGCCACTAAGCCCCTGAAGCTCACCCCTTTACTGCCGGTGCAGTTATAAATCCGATTTATAGATGCATCTACCTCGAGGCAACGGGCCATTGCCATGGCTAAGTCATCCACATGGCCCAATTGAGTAATGGTGGAACCATCACCGGGGAGGGGCACAGCTAAATCCTGGCAAATGCGAGCAAAAAACCAATTTTCAACTGGGTTGTAGTTACCTGGGCCATAGATGTATGTGGGCCGAAAACTGGTAAAAGGTATCCCTTGCTGGCGCAACCAATCCTCCGTGCGGGCCTTTCCTGCATGGCGGCTGGAGGGATCTAGAGGAGATTCCTCATCTAAAGGCCATAGTTCGCTATCGGCATAAACGCCAGCGGAACTCACGTATACAAAGCGATGGGAGGGAGCACCGGTGCAAGCCAGCACAGCTTGGCTTTCCTCCATGCTTCTACCAGAACTATCGATGATCACATCAAAAGCCTGGCCTTGCAGAGGAGCCAGGTCTGCAGCAACGTTGCGATCGCCGCTTAAGTGCAACACTCCAGCGGGTATGGGCTGGCGTCCCCTCGTAAAAAGGGTGAGTTGATGACCAGCCACAAGTAATTGCTGCACCAAAGGTTTACCGATGAAACGGGTACCACCCATCAACAGAATGCGCATTCCTGGATCCCCATGACTGGGCTCATCCTCTCTTGGCGAGAATGCCAAAACAAACAAAACCTGCGATGCAAATAATTCCCGCGATCGATCTACTCAATGGCCAATGCGTAAGGCTTCATCAAGGCGATTACGAAAGAGTTACCCATTTCAGTGCAGATCCAATTAAGCAAGCCCTGGAATGGCAGCGGCAAGGGGCGCAACGCCTGCATTTGGTGGATTTAGATGGGGCCCGCAGTGGGGAACCAATAAATCATCCTTTGGTAAGGCGGATTACAGCAACTCTTGATATTCCGGTTCAACTGGGAGGAGGCATAAGAAATGCCGCAAAAGCGGCAGAACTACTTTCATGCGGGGTTGATCGGATAATCCTTGGTACCGTTGCAGTGGAACAACCCGAGCTGGTGCTGGAGCTGGCCCAGCGTTACCCCCAGCGGGTGGTGGTAGGAATTGATGCCAGAAATGGTCTGGTGGCAACTAAAGGCTGGACGCAGGCAAGCCAAGTGGATGCAACGATGCTTGCCAAAAAATTTAACGGCATTGGTCTAGCTGCTTTGATTTGTACAGACATAGCCACAGATGGCACCCTTGAAGGTCCGAATCTGCAATTTTTACGCTTAATGGCGAAGGCGAGCGGAACCCCAGTAATCGCTTCAGGAGGCATAGGCGACCTCACTGATTTATTAAGTTTGTTGCCTCTAGAAGCAGATGGGGTGGTGGGAGTAATCGTGGGTAGAGCTCTCTACGACGGCAAAGTGAATCTGCAGGAAGCAAATTTGGCGATCGGACCTAAAAGGCTTCAAGACCCGCAATCGCTAAAACCAAATAAAGGCACTTGCTAGCTCCATATGATGGAGCTATGGCAATAAGAACAGCTGATTTAAATGGCGCTTTTCAGATTTGCCGCAGCCGAGGGTTGCGGCTAAGCCGGCAGCGCAAATTGGTTCTAGAGATACTTTGGAGCAGTGGCTCACATTTGAGCGCAAAGGAAATATATGAGCTGCTAAATACAAATGGGCGCTGCATAGGCCACACATCGGTTTATCAAAATCTTGAATCGCTGCATGCCCACGGAATAATTGAATGCCTCGAAAAGGCCCAGGGCAGGCTCTATGGACATCGCGCCGATCCCCATAGTCATATCACCTGCATTGAGAGTGGAGATATTTATGATTTAGACCTTGAACTCCCCATGGAGCTCCTCAACTCAATTGAAACTAAAACGGGATTCAAAATCGAAAGCTATCGCCTGCAATTACAAGGTAGGCGTAATTAAATGAATAATCATTCGCTAGATCTAAACAAGCAAAGAATTCTTGTGGTTGGGCAACAGTGGCAAGCTCAAGCCCTCATAGAACTATTCAAAATAAAACATCCAAATTGGCAGATAGATTTACAACCAACCCCAAAAGAAGGCAATAAATCTTATCCAAATAGAAGTTCCAATAGACTGCAGTTAATATGCTGGATATTGCAAAATCCTCTAGCAAGCGATACTCTCAGGGAAGAGTTAACGCAATGGGGATTGCGAGAGCCAGGAACTCCATTAATATTAATAATAAATAACAGCAAGAATTATCAACAGGATTTACTATTAAAACTAAAAGTAGATGGCTTACTAGAACAACCGAGCCTGGCGGAAATCAGTGAAGCCATGGAGCTTGTGCTAAATGGAGGCAGAGTATTTAAAATCAAGCAAGAACAAAATTTAGATCTTCCTAAAACCTATATTAATCAAAAAACCTCATACAATCAAGGCCTAGACAATCTGTTATTTAAAAATGGTTTAATGCAAATAGAAAAGGAAATAAATCAAATTCTTCAAATAATTGCAACTGAAAAGCAGCCAGGGTTATTTACATTTGTAATGCACGGACGTTTAAGGGAACTGCGAATGGCCCGCCGAATATTACATTTTATTTGGGGAGAATCCAATAAAAGCGTTCAAATGGAAAATCATGAAAGCAAAGAAAATCTACACATTTGGCTGCCTCAGCGCGGTGGTATTAATTTGCTTACTCAACTTCAACTGAATTTAGCAAACAGCTGTAAGGATTTAGTAGCAGATGAATCTAACCAACTGCTAGCGCTTGCGGCCCTGCTAACAGAACGGCGCCAAAATTTATTCGAATGCTTGCTAAATGAGTTTAAGATTCTGGTTGAGAAAATTTCACTAGAAAAGGCAAATATGGAAGGTTCAGTTGATGATTTGTGGCTTAATCAACAACCATTACTCAGGCAACGAGCCCTACTTCAATTAGTGGGGCCATACACACAGATGCCTAAAGAGGGCAATCTTGTTCTCCTTGCTGACAGATTGCTCCAAACTTCAAATCTTCAGGATGAAGATCCGGATCTTTGCACTCTTTACCCTGTATTAATAGCCCTAATTGAAGGAAAGCCATTACTAATAAATGGTCAACTAATGGCACCAGATCAGCCTTATGCGCTCTTACATCTACAAACTCTGCTAAGCAATTGGCTCCTAAGAAGCGCAGAACGAATCGCTAAAGAAGTGTTGGAAGCATGCAGCGGCTGGCCAGAACTACGCAGATCAATGCTACCTGCAAAATTTCTACCCACTCGAGAATTAGATCGCTTACGCAATCAGCTTAATTCAACTGAGCGTTGGCAAAGTCTATTTGTAAGACCTATTGCTATTTATGAAAGTAAGAGGACTCTTTACACAATACGATCCGGTAAATGGTGCTCTCAAGTTTTAATAGAACCGCGGGATCATGAACTGAAAACACTTAGTTGGTGGCAACAGGCAATAACAGTTCTTTTAGAGGCAAGAGATGCCCTAGCACCACAGCTTGAAATCCTTATTAACCGCATTGGCACATTAATGGTGCTCCTATTAACAAGAGTATTGGGACGTGCGATAGGACTTATTGGTAGAGGTATTATGCAGGGTCTAGGCAAAGGAATTCAAAACTCGGCGCTTAGCGGCGATAAACTTTAAACCAACTTTTCGGAATTTCCAATCATGCAAAGCAACAAACGCAGCGCCTTAAATGCAGTATATGCTTTAATTCTATCCTTTCTATTATTCTTAGCAACGCCACTATCTGCTATCGCTGATATTGATAGCAACAGCTACGATGGGAATATCTTTGCACTATATGCCGGTAATGGCGCCTTAGTTCCACCGAGCACAAGCCTAGAAGAGGCAGTGAGATTAAAAAAACCAATTCTTCTTGCATTCTATTTAGACGATAACAATTCAAGCAAACGTTTCGCCCCTTTGCTATCAGATTTGCAAGGCAGATGGGGCAATGATGTTGAATTAATTGCACTTACAAGCGATCCATATAAAGTGGATCCCAGCGCTCCTAATAATTCTCCAAATCATTACTGGAATGGAATGGTACCTCAAATTGTAGTGATAGATGCATCAACAAACGTACTGTTTAGTGGGCAAGGCAATATGAATGAAGCAGAAATTGAACAGGCACTTGCTAAAGCAACCGGACGCTCTGCGGGTAATGAAACAAGGACTAAACGTAGCTTCAATGAATATAATAGTGAATTTAGCTCCTAAGGGCTGAGTTAAATGAACTTACCTAAGAATACATCACCAAAATCATCATTAAATACATGCTCGCCAAGGCTTTCAAGTTCAGCATCACTACGCCCAGCTAAACGATGCAGATGATGACGAACAACAGTTGCCTTACTTAAATCATGGCCACTATTAGCCGCAAGCTTAATTAATTCAGCATGGCTGCGGGCAGCACGCACCTGATCTGAAAGCGCTTGACTTTTACGAGCTTCTGCCAAAAAGAGGTCGAGATTTGCTTGGCTCATCCAAAGAGTGCAAATGTACAGGTCTGTTCTAGCAAGCGCAGATTAAATTAAATATATTATTGAGGAAATCACCAAATTTCTAATTCACTTTTAGCTGTGGTGTAGATGGAATCAGCATGGCCAAAATCAAGATCATAGGTTTTAGCGATAGCAAGCAATTCCTCTAAATCAGCAGATTCAAGCTTTTCTTGCAAACCAGGATTTGCTTTTGCTTGCTCAATAAAACTGGATACAACTGGTACTGCATCTCCAACTGGTGTAACGCTATTAGGAGCTGTACCCCATAATTCCATGGAATGCTTAGCACGGGCATATAAATCATGGGCATGACCAAATTGAAGATTGTGCTCTTCTGCAATTAACAAAAGCTCAGCTAGATTTGCGGATTCCAGCCTGGCCTTCAGAACGTTATCGTTACCGAGTTGAGCTACGAACTTAGCAACTGTTTGATCAGCCATGGGGAAAAGAAATCTTTATTAGGTGTAGCACAAAAAAAGCCACCCTAGAAGGGTGGCAGTGGGATTAGAGCTAATCAAAGCACTAATTTAAAAAGGAAATTTTTACCTGGCATCGAGCTATTTTTGCAGGGGGCT
>VFLB01000233.1 GCA_009914645.1 Synechococcaceae bacterium Bin_79_3 | reverse complement strand
TAAAAGCAGAAAAAGAATTGCGCCGACCCGTATTACTGGTGGCTCCCACTTCAGTGCTCACTAATTGGAAACGGGAAGCGAGTAAATTCACCCCAAAACTACATCTAATTGAGCACTACGGGCCAAAACGGGCGGCGACAGATGCTGCGTTAAGCAAAAGCCTAAAAGGGATAGATCTATGTTTAACAAGTTATGCCTTATTACAAAGGGATAGCAATCTATTAAGCAATGTGGATTGGCAGGGGGTGGTAATAGACGAAGCCCAGGCAATCAAAAATGCTGCTTCAAAACAAAGCCAAGCTGCGCGTCTGCTGGCAAAACCATCACGCCAGGGGCGTTTCCGCATTGCCTTAACCGGCACACCAGTGGAAAACAGGGTTAGTGAACTGTGGGCACTAATGGATTATCTCAATCCCCGCGTGTTGGGAGAAGAGGATTTCTTTAAACAACGCTATAAATTACCGATTGAACGCTATGGAGACACGGCATCATTAAAGGATCTTAAATCCAGAGTAAAACCATTTATATTGCGCCGTCTAAAAACAGACAAATCAATAATTACAGATCTACCAGAAAAGCTTGAATTAAATGAATGGGTTTCCTTAAGCCCCGAACAACGCCGGTTATATACAAAAACCGTAGATGCAAGCCTGGAGGCAATCCAAAGAGCACCTCTCGGCAAGAAAAATGGCCAAGTTCTAGCTTTACTAACACGTTTAAAACAAATCTGTAATCATCCAGCCCTGGCACTTAAAGAAGAAACAGTAGGCGAAGGTTTTGCAAGCAGATCAGCTAAATTACAACGGCTTGAAGAATTACTTGAAGAGCTTTTAGAAGCCGGAGATCGCGCATTATTATTCACTCAGTTTGCCGAATGGGGGCATTTGCTACAAAGCCACCTGCAGCAACGCTGGCAGCAGGAAGTGCCCTTTCTGCATGGTGGTAGCAGTAAAACTGCTCGGCAAGCGATGGTGGATCGCTTTCAACTTGATCCGCGGGGTCCGCAATTATTTTTACTTTCGTTAAAAGCTGGTGGAGTTGGTTTAAATCTAACAAGAGCAAGCCATGTATTTCATATAGACCGCTGGTGGAATCCGGCTGTTGAAAATCAAGCAACAGACAGGGCCTACCGCATCGGTCAACAAAAAAAGGTGTTGGTGCATAAATTCATCACCACCGGCTCAATTGAGGAAAAAATAGATCTGATGATAAAAGAAAAAGCAAAACTTGCAGCGGATATTGTTGGCAGCGGCGAGGAATGGTTGGGTGGCTTGGAATTTACACAGTTGAGAAACCTGGTGGCCCTGGAGGAAAACTAAAAATGACAAGCGGCAATAACATCACCACCCAATTAGGTAAAGATGGATTGGGAGAGCAGCCTTGGTGGGTGCTCGAGTGGATGGAATTAATTAATTCATATCGCTATAAAAAGCGCCTAGAAAGAGCCT
>VFLB01000151.1 GCA_009914645.1 Synechococcaceae bacterium Bin_79_3 | reverse complement strand
TGGCTTTAATTTGGTACGCATATCTGGAAATGGGTAAAACCATTACTGTTGCTGCATTAGGCGCTGCAAGTATGCAATTTGCAGAGCGTACGTTGGCTGATATGAAAGCAATGAGCTTTACGGCACAAAGCAATGCTATGTGCGATTTGGCAAATCGCACAGACACTTCAATCAATCGCACATATTCAAGCTGGTCTGTAAATATTAAATTAGGTTTTTGGTACACTCTTGGTGAATGGATGGCAGAGGGCACAGTTGCCCCAATCCCTGAGGGTTATCAACTTTCCGGTAATGCTTTGGCTGTTTTAAGTTCAGTAAAGTCTGTAAGCAGTGGTCAACAAATTACCCTATTACGTAATTTTGTTGTTGATATGGGATTTGATCCCAAGAAGGATGGATCACAAGTTGTAAGTGAGCCTATTACTCCTCCAACACCTGTTCAAGATCGTCAGAAAATTTCAATTGAAGGTGTTGAGAATTTAACGGTTACAAGTTACATGGAGCTCTTGAATGCAAACGATTTTGACAACTTAATTCAACTCTTTTTAGTTGATGGTGCTCTACAGCCTCCATTTAAAAAGCCCATCGTTGGTGCTGACAATATTTTAAGATTTTTCAAAGAGGATTGTCAAAATCTCAAATTACTCCCAGAGCGTGGTCTAATTGAACCAGCTGACGACGGTTTTACACGCATCAAGATTACCGGTACAGTTCAAACACCTTGGTTTGGCGCTGGAGTTGGTATGAATGTTGCTTGGCGTTTCTTGCTTAATTCAGATGGTAAAATCTATTTTGTAGCAATTGATCTGCTTGCATCTCCGGCTGAATTATTAAAATTTGCTCGCTAAATCAGTTTACAACAGTTTGAATATTAATTCACACAAAAGTTTGATAATTTCTTTATTTATAATTTCTATTTGGTTTGTTTCGCTAATTTTTTGTCTTTTTATTAATATTTTTGAACATCCTTTGTTTTCGTTTGTTTTGTTGTTGGCTAGAATTCAATTAAATACCGGTATTTTCATAATCTCTCACGACTCCATGCATGGGGTTTTATTTAAAAAAAATATTTATTGGAATGATTTTATAGGTAAAATAATGTTGTTTTGTTATGCAGCACTTCCATATGATCAACTTTTTTTAATGCACCAAAGGCACCACCACAACCCAACGGGGTCTGCTGATCCCGATTTTCCCAACTCTCCTTCGGATGGGCTATTCAGCTGGTA
>VFLB01000345.1 GCA_009914645.1 Synechococcaceae bacterium Bin_79_3 | reverse complement strand
CTTGGCCGATAATTGCCGAAGTTGGCGAGAGCATTTCTCGCATTCCAGGCCCCCCTACTGGCCCCTCGTAGCGGATTATCAAAACATCACCAGCAAGAATTGCACCACTCAGAATTGCTTCAAGGCAATCCTCTTCACATTCAAAAACCCGCGCAGGGCCAGTGAGGCATGGATTTTTTACACCCGATATTTTCGCAACACTACCTTCACTGGCCAAATTTCCTTTTAGAACTGCCAGATGCCCCTTTTCATATAGGGGATTATTCAGGCTCCTAATAACTTCCTGATCTGTTGGCGGTGACGAGGGAATATTTACAAGAATTTCATTAAGCGTCTTACCTTCAATCGTGCGGCAATTGCCATGTAACAACCCTGCATCTAATAGCAATTTCATTACCTGTGGAATCCCACCTGCAGCGTGCAAATCAGTTGTTACGAATCGTCCACTAGGTTTTAGATCGCAGATAACAGGAACTCGCTGGCGGATTGTTTCAAAATCATCAATACAAAGGGGAATATTGGCGCTGCGGGCAATGGCGAGCAGGTGCAAAACCGCATTAGTGGAGCCGCCAATTGCCATAATTACACTGATGGCATTTTCAAATGCTTCGCGGGTTAATAGATCACTAGGGCGAATATTGTTTTCAATTGCCAGAACCAACACCTCCGCAGATCTGGCAGCGCTATCTGCTTTCTCCTGGTCTTCAGCAGCCATTGTTGAGCTACAAGGAAGACTAAAACCCATCGCCTCGATGGCAGAACTCATTGTATTGGCTGTAAACATTCCGCCGCAACTACCAGCACCTGGGCATGCATTTTTTTCAACTGCGAGCAATTGCTCAGCATCAATTCTGTTAGCTGTAAATTGACCTACAGCTTCAAATGCGCTCACAACAGTTAGATCGCATCCACCAAGTTTGCCGGGTTTAATTGTTCCCCCATACACAAAGATAGCTGGAATGTTCATGCGAGCCATCGCTAGCATTGCGCCAGGCATATTCTTATCGCAACCGCCAACTGCAATCACTCCATCCATCGATTGAGCATTACATGCTGTTTCGATCGCGTCTGCAATTACCTCTCTAGATACAAGGGAATACTTCATCCCTTCTGTGCCCATTGATATGCCGTCGCTCACAGTGATGGTGCCAAACATCTGAGGCATTGCACCAGCAATGAAGGCGGCTTGTTCAGCCCTCTTCGCTAAATCATTAAGGCCGATATTGCAAGGGGTAATAGTGCTGTATCCATTGGCAATACCAACAATGGGCTTATTGAAATCAGCATCCCCAAATCCAACCGCTCGCAGCATTGCCCGATTGGGGCTGCGTTGGATTCCCTGGGTAACAGCACTGGAACGAAGATTTTTCATAACTGGGTAAATATCTCTCTAATTATCTCAGTTGCTCCCCTCAGGACTGAGGTTCTCTAGTTGGCGACGCACCTCATCAATGGCCAAATTTAAGCGCTGCACTCGTTCCTCAAGGCTTTCTGCAGCTACAGGGAACACGGCACTGATCGGTTTGATACTTCCCATACTTAATGAACCAAGGCGTTTCACTTGATTGCTAAGGGCCATGCGACGCTCTGCCCTTGACAGAAGCCACCAGGTAAGGCCAGCAGCTCCAAGGGCTGCACCAGTGAAAGCGCTAAGCAAGAGGGAACTGGAGCTGTTCGACTGATCGGCCATAAATGGGCCTAATTCTGATTTCAGCCTAGGAAATCATCTGATGCTGTGCCATAAAGCCTATGGGCTGCATCACCAATCCCAGGCAAAATATTTTGATTTTTATCTAAATCAGCATCAATGCAGGCTGTGTAGATGCTCAAATTTGGAAATAAATCGGCTAGGCATCTAAGGCCTGGGGCTGAGGCAACAGCGCAAATAACCCTTAATCTTTGATCCTTAACGCCTTTTTGATCAAGGGCGCTGAGCACCTTGATCAAACTGGAGCCTGTGGCAATAGTGCCGCAGTAAATAAGTGCGCCAACTCGATCGCCAATTCGATTTGGCAAATTATCCAAATAAATGTAGTCCTTTTCATCCTCAGAGGATTTCGAAATACCCACGTGGGCGATCCGGGCATTTGGTAACACTTCCTGTCCGCCTAACCAAAGCCCTAAACCTGCCCTGATTATGGGTACCACAAGTAAAGCTGCAGAAGCATCAATCACCTCAGCTTCAATTAAACCAGCTGCTGTTTGTAATTGAATTTTTTGTTGTGGCAACCAATCTCTAATTGCCTCGTAGCTAAGCCAGCGACCAAGTTCCTTCATCGCCGAAGCAAATAGCGGAGTTGGTGTATTCGGATCTCGCAACACTGTTAGCCAGTGGGCCACCAGCGGATGAGGAGGAACGATCACCCGCAAAGACATGGCGCTGACTTAACTTGTTCCTGCCAGCTTACGAGTTGTAATGTCATTAGCTAAAGCCTTGGTTTCTGGGTTACTAGTTCTCGTTCTTTTGTTCACTCCCAGTACGGCCCTTGCTATGACTGCGCCTGAGTTGCGCGGCGCAAAATCATTACAAGATCTAAGTCCTGATATGCACGGAAAAGATCTGCAGCAAAAAGAATTTCTTAAAGCAGATTTAAAAGGTTTTGATTTTTCGAATGCTGATCTAAGGGGAGCTGTATTCAACGGCAGCCAGCTGCAGGGTACAAATTTGCAAGGGGCAGATATGCGAGATGTAGTTGGATTTGCAAGTGGTTTCCAGGGGTCTGATCTACGTCAGGCCCGCCTTGATCGCAGCATGTTGCTCCAAAGTCATTTCCGCGATGCACTCATTGAGGGGGCTGATTTTTCAGAAGCGGTGTTGGATCAACCGGAGCAAAAGGCACTTTGCTCAAGAGCAGCAGGTGTAAATCTGCTCTCGGGAATTAGCACAACTGAAAGTTTGGGTTGCGGTTAAAAATGCGGTGATAGGGTTCTGGTTCGGTTCCTTGGAAATCAGCCCAGGGAGGTAACGGGGAAAGTTCGGTGAAAAACCGGCGCTGTCCCGCAGCTGTAAGAGGTTTGGCCATGCCTTACCTCAAGTCAGAACGCCCGCCGAATCACCCTTCATCCCCGGCGCGGACCGGCTTTTTAAGATGCTTAAAGAATTATTTGTAAAGCCTTTCGCTGCCACGCGAGGCATCTTTGCTTTAGCCGTTTGCGTTTTGCTGCCTTTATGCGTTGCAACTCCAGCGCTTGCCCATCATGTGATGGATTTATTTCCGATGAAGCCGGGCCCAGTTACAGGGCTTCTCAGCGGTTTGCTGCATCCTGCCCTTGGCGTTGACCATTTGCTTTTTCTAATGGCCATTGGCCTTGTGGGGCTGCGTCAACAGTTCCGTTGGGTTATTGGCTTGCTAGCAATTGGATTGCTCGGGACGCTTCTTGGTTTGGCTTGGCCAAATAGCCTGCCGGGCGCCGAGGCCTGGATCGGTATTTCACTCGCTTTAGAAGCATTGGTATTGCTGGATCGCTTACCAAAAACGCTTTTGCTACCTGCCATTGCGTTACATGGTTTTGTTCTAAGCGCTCCGGTAATGGGTTGGCAGCCAACCTCGGTAATTTTTTATCTGTTTGGTTTACTTATAAGCCAGGGATTATTACTCTGGATATCATTGAAACTGGTTAAAAATTTCTGGTCTAATTGGGGTTCAGCTGCGAAATTAAGAATTTTTAGTGGCATCTTGTTTGGCATCGGCAGCAGCCTTGTCTGGTCTACATTGGTACCATAGGGATGGATAAAATACAACAGCGTCGCATACCCGTAACGATTATTACTGGTTTTCTTGGCGCTGGTAAAACCACATTGCTGAGGTATTTACTGAGGCAAACAAAACAACGCCTTGCGGTTGTAGTTAATGAATTTGGCGATGTGGGTATCGATGCAGCCTTGATAAATGGTTGCGCAAACTGCGACGGGGAACCAGCCCCAGTGATCGAGCTAGCAAATGGTTGCCTTTGCTGCACAGTTCAGGATGACTTCCTGCCCACTATTGAAAAGTTATTGGCTGGTCCGGAACCCCTTGATGGGATTGTGATTGAAACCAGTGGTCTCGCACTACCGGAGCCCCTACTCCAAGCCTTTCATTGGCCTCAGATTAAGCATCGAACTCTGGTGAATGGCGTAATTACCGTGGTAGATGGTGAAGCCCTTGCTGAAGGTTCAGTTCTTGGCGATCTGGAGGCCGTAGAGCAGCAGCGGATCAGTGATCCAAGCCTTGATCACCAAGATTCAATTGAAGATCTATTTAAAGAGCAATTAGAACAAGCTGATCTTGTTTTGATTTCTAGGGCTGATCTGTTGAGCCCCGTTGCACTACAGAAGGCTAAGAATTACCTCGCTGAGCAAATGCAAATTGTTCAACCCCAAAAGCAGGTTCCTTGTTTAGCGATTGCGAATGGTGAAATTTCTGCAGAACTATTGCTTGGCTTAACGCGGTCTTCCTTGCCAGTTGACAACGAAGAACATAGCCACAGCCATCCTGAACTTCTTGCTGCTTCGTTAAGTATGCGCGGGCATTGGAATCGCGATGGATTAGAGGAAATCTTGCTGAAAACAGCAATAAATCCAATGGATTTACTGCGATTAAAAGGGAGAATACCAATCAATGGGAAAGCTTTGCCTCTGCAGGTTCAAGCTGTGGGGAGGAGGTTGAACATGTGGTTTGAAGCAGATGGGCTTCGGGCTGATCAGCTGGAACTGGTTTTGATTGGTGGCAATCCAAATAGCAGCCTGCTTAAATCCAGCATGGAGGCGCTCGCGGTTAAAGATTGATTACCCCTACAGCCCAAAATGGCAGCTTCAACTGCGAAGATCCCTACACAGGCAATGTTTCAGTGCTGCGTTTTATTGCTCGGATTCAGGTGCAGCTGCGCCCCTCGGTTTTAGATCCTGCTGGTGAAGCAACGAAAGCAGCAGCAAATCGCCTTGGGATTTCAGGCATACAAAAACTGCGCATTGGCAAAGCAATAGAGCTGGAATTAGAGGCAACAAACAGAGCGGAAGCCATGGCTTCAGTTGAATTACTTAGTGATCGACTGCTGGCAAATCCGGTAATTGAAAACTGGTCTGTAGTTCTGGAGCAACTGGAATGACTATCGGAATTGTTGTTTTCCCAGGTTCTAATTGCGATCGTGATTTAGCCTGGGCATTAGAAGGCATATTAAATATTCCAACACGATTTCTCTGGCACGAAAATACAAGTATTGATGGAGTAAAAGGAATAATTTTGCCTGGTGGATTCAGTTATGGCGACTATCTAAGATGCGGAGCCTTGGCAAGTTTTGCTCCGCTATTAAATGAGGTAAAGTATTTTGCAGATACTGGCGGACCGGTATTAGGGATATGCAATGGTTTTCAAATTCTTACGGAATTGGGTCTTCTGCCGGGAGCGTTAACTAGAAATCAGAATTTACATTTTATATGCGAGCCATGTGAACTCCTAGTGAACGAATCTAGCAATACATTTATGAATGGCTATAATAACGCCGAGATGATAAATCTTCCAATTGCCCATGGTGAAGGGAAATATCATTGCGACTTGGATACTTTTGATGATTTACAGCAAAACAATCAAATCGCACTTAGTTATATTAATAACCCAAATGGTTCGTTTGCAGATATAGCTGGAATATGCAACAAAAAAGGCAATGTACTTGGTTTGATGCCCCACCCTGAGAGAGCTTGCGACCCGATTTTGGGTGGAATTGATGGACAAAAACTATTGAAAACCTTCATGGGTTGAAGGATCCCGAATTCAATATTAATAAAAAAAACTAGCGGCTTTAGGGCCGCTAGTTTTGCAAAGCATAATTAAGGATTTAAGCGATAGAAGCAAAGAAATCTTTACTTCCAATCGGATCAGGATTCATTGTGCG
>VFLB01000045.1 GCA_009914645.1 Synechococcaceae bacterium Bin_79_3 | reverse complement strand
TGGAAGCAACTTAGCCCAGGCTTCGCATACAACCGGCTCCCTAGCCAAGATAGGCACATCGACAACAAGCACTAGTTGAATATCTTTTTTTGCCAGTTGTTTAGCAATCTTGCGGGTGCTGGCTATATAAGCCTCCCGCACCTGAGCTGGTCTTAACTTGCGGCCATTCACATATACCGGAAAATCATTGGGGCGTCCACGGCCATCGATATCAGCTAATTGCTTATTTAACCAAGTAGAAATCAAAACTATGTCGCCGGGTTGGAGCCTTTCTACTGCCCTATTTATTTCGCCGGCCGCAAATTGACGGCAAGGCTCATAAGGTTTGTTATCAAAACTTACCGTGATATCAGGGCTTATCAAACAACTACTTTTAAATGTAAAAGTAATTGCTTGCTTGCTCTTATTTGTTACCTCATCAAGCATTGGCAGCAGATGATGGGCATGGGAATCACCAAGCACAAAGATTTCTGCAGCGCCAGGGCGGCCCGCCTTAGTGCAGCGCTTGAAATCGGTGCGGCTTGCTGTGCTGTAAGGCGTCCAGTTCGCCACACTGCAACTGGCATCACTAATTTCAGTGCCCACAATCACCGGGCGATGTTCTGCAATCTTTTCTAGTTTTGGCACCGGATCAAGGCCACTACCAAGAAAGAGCTTGCCCCTAAACGGATGAGCCAAAGCATCGATACCCGTCCAGGTAAAACCAATTGCTGCCACTGCTAAGCCCCACTGCCACGGACCCGCCAATGGTTTACGCCGCACCGGCTGCTCAATCAGCACATAGGCCAACCAGGCAAAGCCAAAAGACAAACCAATCGCTAGTAAATACAACCAAACCCGATCGATGCCGTAGGTCCAACGTAAAAAGATCAACACCGGCCAGTGCCATAAATACAGCGAGTAAGACAGCAAGCCGCAGGCAACCAATACCCGCTCCAGCCAGCGCCAAGGCAAGAAACGTTGCGAGGCAGCCTCAAATCCTGCCTGCAACAGCAGCAGCGTGGCTAATGCCGCTGGAAGTGCGCCAGGGGCAGGGAATCCCTGCTGCGCTGATGTTTTAAATAGTGCCAACAGCAGCAGGCCATAACCACTAATCCTGAGCCAAGCTTTCCCACTCCCCGCTTTAAAACCTTGCAGTTGGGCAAGCAGCAGCACTGAACCTGCACTTAATTCCCAAAACCGGCTTGGCATCAAGAAAAAAGCCAAAATCGGTGCTTCCCGCGTCCACCAAAAACTCAGCAGCAAAGAAGCAACTACAAGCCCTAGCAATATCGGTATAGCCCGCCTGCGGCCTACTCCTATGAGCAAAAGCAGCAGCGGAAAGATCAGATAAAACTGTTCTTCCACCCCTAAAGACCAGGTATGGGATAGAGGATTCAAATTTGAATCCAAGCCGAAATAATCGGTTGCCTTAGCGGCAAAGCGATTGTTAGACCAACCGTATAAAGCTTTTACGGCATCACCAAACAGGCTACGAGTTTCAGTTGGCGGCACCAATAGGGCAATCCCAAGGCTTGTTACCCCAACAGATGCCAGCAAATTTGGCAGTATCCGCCGGATACGCCGCAGATAAAAACCACTTAGCTGTTGCCAAGGAGGTTCAGTGTTATGGCCAATTATTGATCCTGTTACTACATATCCAGAAATCACAAAAAAAACGTCTACCCCGGTAAAACCACCGGGGAGCCAGGCTTCATTTAGGTGATATATAAATACTGCCAATACAGCAATACCTCGCATTGCGTCGATATCGGGCCGATAGCTAATCCGCCGCTTTGCTTCACTCACCCAAACGCCACCACTTAATCAAAGGCAAATTTATCAGTGCTTTTCCCGCTACAGGCCTTCCACCACATAGCGGCACTGCAATTCCTGGCTTGCGCCTGCTGCTAATTCAAGCTTGCTATCGCCACTAATCATGCTTTGGCGAGGGCCTGTCCAGGGTTCCATGCAAATCATCTTGCGGGGGGGATCAGTCCAAAACACTGCCAGATTCCAGGGCTTGCTCAATTCCATCCGCAAACGTTGTTTCGCCGCAATATCAACAAGGGCTACAGACGCTTCTGGCCGCACCAATAAATCAATGCCCTGTTCAAGGTTTTGCAATTGTTCGGCCGTGGCGGCAGGGGCCATTTGCAGATGGTTTAAGCACTCCTCTGGCATCCCCTCAAATTTGAGGCCAGTGAGATCGGAAATATTGAAATAAGGATGCAAACCAAAACTAAAAGGCAGCGCTTGGCTGGAGCGGTTGTGAAGCGTAAGCAACACCTCTAAAGCGCCAGGAGCTAGGCGGTAATCAAGTTGCAGCAGGAATTCAAATGGGAACTCCGCCATGGTGGTGGCGGTGTGTGAAAGTTCAAGCCTCACACCACAACCATCTTCCAGGGCAGAAAGCTGCCACGGCATCGTGCGGGCAAAACCATGTTGCTTAAGGCTGGCAACACGGCCATCGGCGAGGGGCAACTGGTCGTTTGGCAAATTGCCACAGATTGGGAATAGCACCGGTGCACCGCCCCGGATCGACTGGCTTGGATCCAGAAAACGCGCCTCATCTAGATACACAACTTCAGTGCCGCCGCAACACCAACCGGTAAGCAATCCGCCCCGCTCAGGCACTAAACGGATCTGATCGCCACTGCTGGCGTCTGTAAATAACCAGTGGGGGTAGGGGCTGGTGAGCTGTTGCAGTGCCATTAGGAAAAATCAGTTGAGGGTTTGAAGCCATTGCAGCAGTTCTTTGTTAACAACCGCTGGTTGCTCGTCGTGGGGGCAATGCCCCGCTTCCAGTACAACTTCAGTGGTGGCTTTAGGGGCATGGCTTTGAAATAAAGCTCTGCGTCCTACAGCATTGATCCATGGATCGCGGATGCCCCAAAGCAGCAACAAAGGTGCCTGCAGCTGAGCAAATAAGTGATCGAGCGGTTCACCTTTAGGGAAATCAAAAACAGTACGAAAAACACCAAAAGCGCCTGGATCGAGCGATGGCCTCCGAATTGCTT
>VFLB01000331.1 GCA_009914645.1 Synechococcaceae bacterium Bin_79_3 | reverse complement strand
CCATCTTCGCCAACGCCGATTGAATCGTGGGTAAGCACATAGATCACCCCCAATTCACTTAAAGCGCTGAGGCGCATAGAGCCACGCATGTAGTCGGCAAATACCAAGAAGGTGCCGCCGTAAGGCACTAAGCCACTGCCGTGATAGGCGAGTCCGTTAAGGATTGCTGCCATCGCATGTTCCCGCACACCGAAGTGCAAATAGCGATTTGCTTCTGCTCCTTTTTGAAAACTCTTTTCACCTTTGATATCAGTGAGATTTGAGTGGGTGAGATCGGCGGAACCACCAATCAGTTCCGGCAGGAGAGGGGCAATTGCATTAAGGCAATTTTGTGAATATTGGCGTGTGGCTAAACCTTTATCTTCTGGGCTAAAAGTTGGTAGACATTTATCCCAACCTTCAGGCAATTCACCCCGCAGCATCCTTTCAAATAAGGCTGCTTCTGAGCTGTAATTTTTGCGGTAGGTGGAAAGGCTGTTATTCCAGGCTTCTTCAGCGGCAGCGCCCCGCTCAATCGCTTTACGCCACTGGTAGTAAGACTCCTGAGGCACCTCAAAGGGGCCGTATTCCCAACCAAGAGCTTCGCGGGTGAGGTTTGATTCCTCTTCACCAAGGGGTGCACCGTGCACACCAGCGGTGTTGCCTTTGTTTGGCGAACCATAACCAATAGTGGTGGTTATTTTTATAAGTGAAGGGCGATCAGTAACAGCTTTAGCCGCCTCGATTGCTTTCTGAATTCCATCAACATCAGTATTACCTTCGGCCACATGTTGCACATGCCAGCCGTAGGCTTCATAACGCATCATCACATCTTCTGTGAATGATACTTCGGTGTTTCCATCGATAGTGATGTGGTTGTCGTCGTAAAGAGCAATAAGTTTGCCCAGCTTGAGATGGCCCGCTAAGGAACAAGCTTCAGATGAAATACCTTCTTGATTACAACCATCACCCATGATTACGTAGGTGTAGTGATCAACCAAGTTGCAATCTGGTTTATTGAATTTTGCGGCTAGATGAGCTTCTGCAATTGCTAAACCCACGGCATTGGCAATACCAGCACCTAACGGACCTGCAGTTACTTCAACACCGGCGGTTTCAAAGGTTTCTGGATGCCCAGGGGTGCGGGAGCCCCACTGCCGGAATTGCTTGATGTCTTCAATGGTTACTGAGTCGTAGCCGCTCAAGTGCAGCAACGCATAAAGCAACATGCAACCGTGGCCGGCTGAAAGTACAAAACGGTCGCGGTTAAACCATTTTGGATTTTTGGGGTTGTGGCTTAGTACCCGATCCCAAAGGGCATAGGCCATGGGGGCGCAACCCATCGGCAGGCCGGGATGACCGCTTTTAGACTTGTTAACGGCATCTACCGCAAGAAAGCGGATGCTGTTAACGCAAACGGTGTCGAGCGAAACGGGTGCGGCGACCATGGGGGAATTTGGTAGGGGCTGAGGGGGAGCCCGTCACGCAAAGCGACGGAAGGCTAGGCAGACGTTATGGCCGCCGAATCCAAATGAATTGGACAAGACCGTATTAATTATCTGCTCTCGAGCTTGGTTGGGTACGACATCCAGATCACAGGCGGGATCCGGATTTTGATAATTGATGGTGGGGGGCACCATCCCATGCTTGATGGCAAGCACTGCGGCAACAGCTTCGATGCCACCACTGCCGCCGAGCAGATGGCCTGTCATCGATTTAGTTGAACTCACAGGAATTTGCTGAGCTCTTGAACCAAGTGAAGTTTTAATAGCTGCAGTTTCGTTGCTGTCGTTGGCTTGGGTGCTGGTGCCGTGGGCATTCACATAGTCGACCTGATCAGCAGCAAGGCGGCCATCTTGAAGCGCTAAGGCCATCGCCCGCGCCCCTCCTGTGCCACCAGGAATTGGTGAAGTGATGTGGTGAGCATCACAAGTGCTGCCGTAGCCAACTATTTCAGCAAGGATTTCAGCCCCACGAGCCTTGGCATGTTCAAGGCTTTCAAGAACTAATACCCCAGCCCCTTCACCGATCACAAAACCATCCCGTTTGGCATCAAAGGGGCGGCTGGCACTAGCGGGGTCGTCGTTGCGGAACGACAAAGCCTTGGCGCTAGCAAAACCTGCCACGCCAAGCGGGGTAATGGCGGATTCGGCGCCGCCACACACCATTGCATCAGCAAAACCGTTTTGGATCAAACGGAATGCATCACCAATGGCGTTTGAACCAGCGGCGCAGGCAGTTGACACCGCTGAGCTGGGCCCCTGGGCCCCCAGGGCGATCGCCACTAGGCCTGCAGCCATGTTGGGGATCATCATCGGCACGGTGAACGGACTCACTCGGCTGGGCCCCTTTTCTTTCAGCACATGGGATTGCGACTCCATCATCAGTAACCCCCCCACCCCTGAACCAATAATTACGCCGATGCGTTGGCGATTGGCATCGCTTATCACTAAACCGCTGTGGGAGAGGGCTTCCTTAGCGGCCACCACGCCAAATTGACAAAAGCGATCCCAGCGTTTGGCTTCTTTGGGATCGATCAGGCCGGTGGGATCAAATTTCTTAACCTCTGCAGCAAAGCGGCAGGCGTGGGCGCTGGCATCAAAAAGAGTGATGGGCGCCACTCCATTAGCCCCTTCGCTGAGGCCGGCTAAGTAAGCCGAAACTGTGTTGCCAATGGGTGTAACGGCGCCAAGACCAGTTATCACCACGCGGCGGGATGGTTCAACCATGGCGATGCCTCAACTTGATGAGGCCGATCAGGCCTGCTTTTCGGTAATGAATTTCACGGCGTCACCAACGGTGGTGATGCCTTCGGCGGCTTCGTCTGGGATTTCGATATCGAAAGCCTCTTCCAAAGCCATAACCAGCTCAACGGTGTCGAGGGAATCAGCCCCAAGATCGTTTTGGAAATTAGATTCCGGCTTTACTTCTGCGGCATCGACACTGAGTTGTTCAGCAACGATTGATCGCACCTTCTCGAGAATTTCCTGGGACATTGGCCGCAGCAGCTTGGCGGGGGGCACTCTACGGGCCCGCCTGCGCAGCGTTAACAAGGATGACGGTTAAAGCAGAGTGCACACATCCAGAAGTAACCTGAAAAGACGGTTTACTACTGGCCGGGCATGTCCCATTCCGTCAAGATCTACGACACCTGCATCGGGTGCACCCAGTGCGTACGCGCCTGCCCCCTCGATGTGCTGGAAATGGTGCCCTGGGATGGCTGTAGAGCTGGCCAGATCGCCTCGTCTCCACGCACTGAAGATTGTGTGGGCTGTAAGCGTTGTGAAACGGCTTGTCCTACCGATTTCCTCAGCATCCGTGTTTATCTCGGTGATGAAACCAGCCGTTCTATGGGCCTTGCCTACTAGGCGGGATTAGTTCTTCACAAAACAGCATGTGCGGCATTGTTGCGGTAATAGGCACAAGGGATGCTGCTCCACTGTTGCTTGATGGATTGCGGCAGCTTGAATATCGCGGTTACGATTCCGCCGGAATTGCAACTGTGCAAGCAGGGGAGCTGGTTTGCCTGAAGGCAGAAGGCAAACTTAAAAATCTTGTTGCTCTTGTGGAACAAGAGGGTGCCCAAGGCAACTGCGGCATCGGTCATACCCGCTGGGCCACCCACGGCAAACCGGAGCAACGCAATGCCCATCCCCATTTAGATGGCAGCGGCAGGGTGGCGGTGGTGCAAAACGGCATCATCGAAAACCATCGCCTGCTGCGGGATCAGCTGCAGGCAGAAGGGGTGATCTTCCTTTCGGATACAGATACCGAGGTGATCCCCCACCTGATTGCCAAAGAATTGCAGCAATTGCAGGCAGCAGGCGCTGATGCAAGCGGCGCCACTTTGCTCTTAGCGCTGCAACGCACCTTGCCACTTTTAGAAGGGGCCTATGCCTTGGCGGTGGTGTGGGCTGATTGCTCAGATGGCCTAGTGGTTGCAAGGCGCCAAGCGCCCTTGCTGATTGGATTAGGGGAAGGGGAATTTCTTTGCGCCAGTGATACCCCAGCCCTTGCAGGTATTACCCGCACAATCCTGCCTTTGGAAGATGGCGAGGTGGCCCTGCTGGGTCCGTTAGGAATTGAGCTTTACAACGCAGCCGGGGAGCGTCAACAACGCCCTCCCACCCAGTTGAGCGGCAGCGACCATGTGGCGGATAAGCGCAGCTTTAAGCATTTCATGCTTAAAGAAATCCACGAGCAGCCGGAAACAGCAGCCCGTTGGTTGGCCTGCCACTTACCGGAGGGGGGCCCGAATGATCCCCTGGTGGCCTTAGCTCTTGAGCCAGCACTGCTGGAAAATTTAGATCGCATCCAGGTGTTGGCCTGCGGCACTAGCCGCCATGCCGCCTTGGTGGGGGCCTACTTGTTGGAACAGTTGGCGGGGGTGCCCACCAGCGTTTACTACGCCAGTGAATTTCGTTATGCCCCGCCGCCTTTAGCTCCTAATACCCTCACGGTGGGCGTTACCCAATCGGGGGAAACCGCAGACACACTTGCAGCCCTTGCAATGGAGCAGCAGCGGCGGGCTAGCCATAGTGATCCTGCCTATCGGGCCCGATTGCTCGGAATAACAAATCGGCCGGAAAGCTCCCTGGGCCGTTTAGTACCCCACTTAATTGATATCCAAGCTGGCGTTGAAGTGGGGGTGGCTGCAACTAAAACATTCATGGGGCAGTTGCTGGCGTTTTATGGCTTAGCGATTCGCCTAGCGGAATTACGCGGCAGCCGCAGCAGAGAGGAATTGCATCAATTGGTGGTGGAATTGCGCGCTCTACCAGCCCAATTGCAAACACTAATTGACCGCTTGGATCTGCGTTGCGCTGAACTTGCCCATTCTTTTGCTGATACCCAAGATGTTATTTATCTAGGCCGCGGCATCAACTATCCGATTGCCCTAGAAGGGGCACTTAAGTTGAAAGAGATCAGCTATATCCATGCAGAAGGTTATCCCGCTGGCGAAATGAAACATGGGCCTATTGCCCTGCTTGATGCTCGCGTTCCAGTGGTGAGTGTTGCGATGCCTGGAACTGTATTTGAAAAGGTTTTAAGCAATGCGCAAGAAGCAAAAGCCCGCGATGCTCGTTTGATTGGTGTTGCACCAGAAGGCCCTGATACCGAATTGTTTGATGTGTTATTGCCGGT
>VFLB01000168.1 GCA_009914645.1 Synechococcaceae bacterium Bin_79_3 | reverse complement strand
GTTGGGGCAGAACCAATCGCTGTTACCGATAATCTCAATTTTGCTTCCCCTGAAACTCCAACTGGCTATTGGCAATTGGCGATGGCTTGTAGAGGTATTGCGGAAGCCTGTCGAATCCTTGATACCCCGGTAACTGGCGGCAACGTTTCGCTCTACAACGACAGCCGTTTAGCCGATGGCTCTGTACAGCCAATTCAACCCACTCCGGTGGTGGGAATGGTGGGGTTAGTTAAGCGCCTGGATCGTTTGGTGGGTTTGGCTTGGCCGAAACCATCTGCTGATGCCTCTGGTGATCAGCTGGTTTTACTTGGAATGCCCCTTGATACAGCTGCCAACGACGATCGCATCGGCTTAGGCGGCAGCAGTTATCTCCAGGTTGTGCATGGTTTGTGCACCGGTAGGCCGCCGCGGCCAGATTTGAGCATGGAAATGCAATTACAAGAGCTGCTGCAAGCTGCAATTGCAGCTGGTTTAGTTAGTGCCGCCCACGATCTTTCCGACGGTGGTTTGTTGGTTGCCGTAGCCGAGATGGCCTTAGCAGCTGAATGTGGAGCGCAATTAGAAATTTCTAGCACTGAACTGCCATTGCAAAGGTTGCTATTTGCTGAAGGTGGTGCTCGAGTGCTCGTAACGGTTCCAGCTGCTGAACTGGAGGCATTTGCTGCCCTTAGCGAGGCACGCGGTTTTCCCCAACAGCCGTTGGGTTATGTGCATGCAAAAGAGGAGCTGCAGCTGCGATTAGCAGGTGAGGAAGTGTTTTCGTTGGATTTAAAATGTTTAGAGAAGGCCTATCAGGAAGCAATACCGCGACGCTTAGCAAGCCACTTGCTCGGGCACACTGGTTAAGCATCCATGAAGATCGCTCCCTTGACCGTGAGACCAGATCGGATGGAGGAAGCCTGCGGTGTGTTCGCCGTATTAGCGCCTGGGGAAGAGGTGGCAAGCCTTTGTTATTTCGGCCTTTATGCCTTGCAGCATCGCGGCCAGGAATCAGCTGGAATAGCAGTTTTTGATGGCGATAAGGTGCGGCTCCATAAAGATATGGGCTTGGTTAGCCAAGTGTTTGATCAAAATGTGTTGGAGCTAATGCCCGGTGATCGGGCGGTGGGCCACACCCGATATTCCACCACAGGTAGTTCCAAGGTTTGTAATGCTCAGCCTTTGGTTTTTATGACCCGGCTCGGCCCATTTGCGTTAGCTCATAATGGAAATTTGGTTAATACAGCTCAACTGCGCAAAGAATTATTAGCAGACAGCTTAAATATTAACGGATTAAATATTAATAGTAGTGGTGATAGTGAATTAATTGCTTTTGCATTGCAGCAGGCGGTGAATAGCGGAATGGCATGGGATGAAGCTATTAAGGCGGCAGCATCACAATGTAAAGGTGCTTTTAGCTTGGCGATTAGCACTCCAGAAGCGCTTTACGCATTAAGAGATGGCCACGGCCTGCGACCGCTTGTATTTGGACATTTGGGTGAGTCCGGTTCTGCCGCTTGGGTTGTTAGTAGTGAAACTTGCGGTTTAGATATTGTTGGTGCTAATTTTGATGATGATGTTGCACCAGGGGAGTTGGTGCGCTTTAAAGCTGGGGAAGATCAGCCATTTAGAAGTAGATGGTGTGAGGAAACACCAAAACTATGTGTATTTGAATTAATTTATTTTGCAAGGCCTGATAGCCGATTTTTTGGTGAATCTCTTTATAGTTATCGCAAGCGAATTGGCCAGCGTTTAGCGCAGGAGTCGCCAGTTGAAGCAGATCTTGTAATCGGGGTGCCAGATTCAGGAATACCTGCAGCGATTGGTTTTTCTCAAAGTAGCGGCATTCCTTTTGGCGATGGTTTGATAAAAAATCGTTATGTGGGAAGAACTTTTATTCAACCCACTCAAGCGATGCGAGAAGCAGGAATTAGAGTGAAATTAAATCCTTTGAAAGATGTAATTGAAGGGCAACGTATCGTTGTAGTTGATGATTCTATTGTTCGCGGCACTACAAGTAGAAAATTAGTGCAGGCTTTTAGGGAGGCAGGTGCAAAAGAGGTGCATATGCGGATTAGTTCACCACCGGTAACCTATCCTTGTTTTTATGGAATCGATACTGATTCACAAGATCAACTTATTGTAGCTCGCTTTAAT
>VFLB01000328.1 GCA_009914645.1 Synechococcaceae bacterium Bin_79_3 | reverse complement strand
TTGCAAGCATTGCCTAAATGGTTATTGGTGCTAGGGCTACTAGCTAGCTGTAGCACCACAAACAGCAATGCCCCGGTAAACCTAAAAGCTGGTTTTCCGGTGGGGGCTGTTTTATCTCTCACTGGTAATGCCAATGTATATGGGCAAGACCAACGAATTGGCTTGGAACTGGCCCAGGCAGCATTTAAACCAGGCAGCAGCATGCCTTTAAACCTCAGCATCGAAGATGGTGGCAGTGATGAAGCGGGTGCAATAAATGCCTTTAATTTATTAATTAACCGCGGTAATGCGGCCCTAATTGGTCCCACCCTTTCGCAACAAGCTTTTGCCGCTAGCCCGATCGCGCAACGGCGTGGTGTACCGGTACTAGCGCCATCTAATACAGCAACTGGTATACCTGAAATAGGTAGTTTTATTAGCAGAGTATCAGCGCAAAGTTCAGTTATTGCGCCCCTTTCTATTAATAAAGCATTGCAATTAAATCCTGCCATTAAACGAGTAGCTGTTTTTTATGCAAATGATGATGCCTACAGCACATCAGAAACTACAATATTTCAAAAGGCAATAAAAGCTAAAGGGCTTAACACAGTTACGGTGCAACGTACCCAGCTAAATGATCAAGACTTTCTCAATCAAATCACGGCAGCATTAAGGGCGAACCCAGATATGGTTGTGTTATCGCTACAGGCGGTGGATGGAGGTAACTTAATTCGTCAATTAAGAGAATTGGGCTTTAAAGGCAAAATCGTAGTAGGTAATGGTATGAATACACCAAATATTTATCCAATTTGTCAGCGCTTTTGTGATGGCATTTTAATTGCTCAGGCTTACAGCCCTGAACTAGAAACAAAAGAAAATCAAGCCTTTGTTGCTAGCCATAAAGCACAACAAGGTGGCAGAGTTCCACCTCAGCTCACAGCTCAGGCTTACACAGCCTATCAAGTGATTGCAGAAGCAGCTAAACGCTTGAATAAACGTGAGCCCTTTAAAGGAATGCCAATAAGGCAAGCCAGGCTTCTTTTAAATAAGGAAATCCTTAGCGGAACCTACAACACCCCACTGGGGAAAATTAGCTTTAGCCGAGAAGGGGAAGTAAAGCAAGAAAGTTTTTATGTAGCTCAAGTGCAGATGAATCCCGACGGAAAAACGGGTAGATTTGCATTGCTTAAATAATGGAAGTTTGGCTGCAATTATTAGTAAATGGCATATCAATAGGTGCTGTTTATGCCCTATTTGCTCTGGGTTATACCCTTGTATTTTCAGTGCTTGGGGTGATTAATTTTGCCCATGGCGCAGTGTTCACCTGCGGCGCCTACTTCACCTACATATTTCTTGGTGGCGTAGTGGGAAGTAATGGTTTACTAGCAACACAAAAATTACCAGTAACATTTCCATTAGCAATCGCCCTAGTGCTTGCCGCCTTAACAGCTGCAATGGTGGGATTACTAGTGGAAACCATTGCTTTTAAACCATTGAGGCATAAAAGGGCTGAACCGTTGTTATATCTAATTACAAGCCTAGGTGCTGGGGTAATAATAGTAAATTTAATTCAGTTATTAATGGGTGCGGAAGCTTATGCCTTGCCTGCCAACATACTTGGCTCAATGCCAGCGGTATTAGCCCTAGGCCATGGCCTTCAAATCCGCACAGTGCAGTTATTACTATTGTTAGTTGGTGGCGTTACAATGCTGATATTAAATATCTGGCTAAACCAAAGCCTTGGCGGAAAAGCTTTACAAGCGGTGGCAGAAGATAGCACCACCGCAAGATTACTT
>VFLB01000249.1 GCA_009914645.1 Synechococcaceae bacterium Bin_79_3 | reverse complement strand
CATTTAATCATGCAAACGCATGCTTTCAAGATGTTCTAAGATCTTTTGGCGAACTTCCATGAGTTCGTTAAAGCATTCTTGATTGTGAGCACAATTACGGAGCTTTGGATCTGGCTTTAAAACTGATTCAATAAAAAGATCGAGCCCTCGGTTCCACTTGTCTTTTTGATCAGCCACAGCTCAGCTCCTCTAGCTTGCATAAAAAATTAATATACCACTATATTGCTTAACATGGCCAAGTTGTTAACCAGCCATTAGTTTTGATCGCTATTGCTATAATAAAATGAGGAAAAATTAATTTCAAAATGGATATCCCTCCCCAAGAGCAAAATCAAAAATGGTTTAAAAGCCATCTTCTTGATCGCTCGATAGAACTACAAGATATTTACGATCTTCCTCAGGGGGAACTTGATTTATTGCTAGCAGAAACAGCAGAGCAAAGAAGCGACATTATTAATAGAGATCGAAATCACGGAAAGTGGTGCACCGCGGGTTATTTTTTAGAACTTGCTAAGCTGATTGATCAGAGGCGCTGCCGCGATCTTGAGCAGCAAAACTGAGCTGATTTATTCAAACTTTAAGCAATTCTTCCTGTTGCCAGATTTCCAGCACCTCTGGAAATTGAGCCTCAATGCAGGAATCGCAGATGCCGTGGCTAAAGCTCAATGTAGAGCGCTTAGATAAATATTGATCTAGATGCTGCCAATGGCCATCTTCATTTTTCGCTTTGCGGCAATAGGAACAGGTGGAAATGATTCCCTGCGAGTTGGTTAGCTGGCAAAAAGATTCTAGTAAAGTGATAGATCTTTTTCTTAATTCAAGGAAAGATACCGCCTGCCGAGCGAGGGCTTCCATTACATTTATTTGAGTTTTTGTGAGTGTCTTTGGCTCGCGATCAATAGCACATAATGTTCCAATTCGATGCAACTGATTATTTTGAAGCGGGAAACCTGCATAAAAACGAATATTGGGATCGCCAGAAACTAGGGGGTTATCAGAAAAGCGTTCATCATTTAGGGCATCTTCAACAATCAGCGGAGAAGCAGCTTGAATCGCATGGGCGCAAAATGACCAATCGCGGGGTGTTTCCGATGCTTCAACACCTACTTTTGCCTTAAACCACTGCCGATTCTCATCTACAAGGCTAAGCAATGCGATCGGTGTGTTGCACACCTCTGAAGCAATTGTTGTGAGGTCGTTATACGACTGCTCTGGTTTAGTGCCAAGAATGCGGTATTCGTGGAGAGCCCGCAACCGATCCTGCTCGTTATCGGGAATGCAGGCTGGTTCCAAATTTTAACGCTTGCCAGTTTCCTTTTTCTAGTTGACTTTTCCCTTCAAAGCCAATTTCCTCAATCAAACGCAAAGCAATGCCCATCAAAGGAAATGCCCATTAGAGGTACCACTGATCCTTTGAGCCGACTTTTCAGCTCCTGCGGGGGGCCCCCCTACGAGCAGCCAACACCTCTTGCACTTGGCGCCATGAAACATCGTGATGGGTAAGAGCCACCTGTAGGTGAAATAACAAATCAGCAGCCTCTGAAGCAATTTCCCCTGGATTGTTGTCTTTACAAGCCATCACAAATTCAACGCTTTCTTCTCCTATTTTTTTGAGGATGCTGTTATCACCACCTTCAAGCAATTTATTTGTGTAGCTCCCAGATTCAGGCTCAGCAGCGCGCGCCTGAATTACTCGGGCCAGCTCCGTGCACGCATCAGCCGGGGGTGGCAAAGCAGCTGCACCGCAACCACTGGGCCCTTGGCCTGCATCAAAAAAACAGCTGCGAGCGCCGGTGTGGCAAGCAACATCACCCACCTGATTGATACTGATTAACAAGACATCGGCATCGCAGTCGTAGCGGATTCCTTTCAATTGTTGATAGTGCCCACTAGTGGCGCCTTTATGCCACAACTGATTGCGAGATCTGCTCCAGTAGTGCACCTCAGCGCTGGAAAGAGTGAGCTCCAAAGCTTCACGATTCATCCAGGCCAGCATTAAAACTGCGCCATCCAGCCAATCTTGAGCAATGGCCGGAATCAAGCCATCGGAATTAAATCGAAGCCGATCCAGGGGTAAAGCCCAAGGAGCACTCATGGCCGCAGTAGAAAATGATGGCACCAGCTTCGCAGCGCAACGGCGCTTTTATGTACACCTGCTCAAAGCAGTTCGAGGGTTTTCCCTGCTGCCACAGACAAGCAAACCATCCAGGCCAGTGCCATTTTGTGCATGGCTACAGCCGCAGCTTTACCTGCTGGTTTGGCGCAAAGCAGCTAGATAAATATGGCTTTGTTGTGGATTTCTCCAGCTTTAAAGAGCTGCGCTTAATTTTAGAAAATCAGTTTGATCACACTTTTTTAGTGAATCACGATGATCCATTGCTCGCAAACTGGCAGCAACTCCACGAAATGGGCGCCTTGGATTTGAGGATCATGCAAAACGTTGGGATGGAAGCCAGTGCCCATTGGGTGTGGCAAAAAACAAATGAAATATTGCAGCAGCGAGGTGATGGTCGCAATTGGTGCTGGAAGGTGGAAGCGCGGGAAAACAGCAAAAATGCTGCTTGCTGGGAACTACTACCCCCCTGGGCGCTGCAATAAATAGTTCAAGAGCTCCCCATTGCTTAATTCGAGCCTGCGTGGTTGCTCATAAACTGAGTAGGAAATCCTTAACTCCATGGTTTTGAGTTTGGCGAGCCGCCAAAACTTAATTTTGGCTGCGCTGCGTAGCAGCAAAGAAGAATTGAGTGGCCAGGCTCTTCATGGCCGCATCAGGAGCGAGGGAGGCAGCATGGGGCTTGCCACCGTTTATCGCCACCTGCGCAGCCTGCAACAGCAGGGGGAAGTGCGTTGCCGCCACCTTGCCAATGGGGAAGCCCTCTACGCCCCGAGGGATCGCGATGTGCACCATCTCACCTGCGTTGAATGCGGTTGCAGTTCAGCCCTTGCCAACTGCCCTGTGGAACAGCATTCTCTTGCAATCCATACCCCCACAGGCTTCACTGCGCTATTTCATACCCTTGAGGTATTCGGCATCTGCGCCACCTGCAAAGCAACCAAATAACTAACAACCCCAAAATGACGACCAATTTCTCTAGCAAAAGCCCTGTGCCGGTAACAATCCTTACGGGATTTCTAGGGGCGGGTAAAACCACATTGTTAAATCACATTCTAGCCAATCAAGAGGGGGTAAAAACAGCCGTTTTAGTAAATGAATTTGGAGAAATCGGTATTGATAATGAGTTAATTATTAATCATAGCGATAATACTGTCGAATTAAATAATGGCTGCATATGCTGCAGCATAAATGATGAATTACTGCAAACAATATATAAAGTATTAGATCGCCCAGAGCCCCTCGATTACATCGTGGTGGAAACCACTGGCCTGGCGGACCCAATGCCTGTTGCCATGACTTTTCTTGGTAGTGATTTACGGGATTTAACAAGGCTTGATTCAATTATTACAGTGATTGATGCTGAAAATTTCAGCTCAGACGTACTTGAAACTCAAGTGGGTAGAGCGCAGGTACTTTATGGGGATATCCTACTTTTAAATAAAACCGATTTAGTCTCAGCCGATCGCCTTAAGGAGGTGGAAACGCAGCTTGCAACTGTTAAAAAAGATGCTCGTCTATTACATTGCATTAAGGGAGAAGTGCCACTCCCGCTTCTTTTAAGTGTTGGCTTATTTGAATCGGATCGAGTTGTTGAAGAGCAAAATAATATTCATTCCCACAAACATGATCATGATCACGGGCACAAGCATCATGACCATAAAAGCCATGATCACAGTAGTTCAAATGAAACAAATGAAGCAGATATTGAAGGTTATACCTCACTCTCTTATTCCAGCGTTAAGCCTTTGGGATTGCGTAAATTTCAAAACTTCTTAGATAATCAACTGCCCGCTGAAGTGTTTAGAGCCAAGGGTATTCTTTGGTTTAATGAAAGCGAAAGGCGTCATGTATTTCATCTTGCTGGCAAGCGCTTTTCCATAGACGACACCGATTGGAAAGGGGAACGCAGCAATCAAATTGTTTTGATCGGGCGAAATATAAACCACAAAAAATTATTGCAACAACTACAAGCTTGCGAGGCGCCAGATGGTGGGAAAGGTTTTAGTTGAGCTGCTAATTGGTTTCATCACAGGGCTCTTGGCGGCTCTGTTGATGGCTGCAATTTCTATCCTCACCAGCCTTGGCTGGGGCGATCAGTTTTTGAAGGGATTTCCCTCTCAAGCTCCTTTTGTTTTACAACTTTTAATCCCAATCAGCTGCGGCCTAGCAATCGGGTTGCTGCGGCGCGCTGGGGCTGAGCCCCTACCAGAGCTATTAGAAACCTTCGCCCAATTGGATCCAAAGCAGGATCCGAAACTGCAACTTCAAATACAGCCAAAATTAAGCCACATCTTGCTTGGGCTACTGGCGCTGCTAGGGGGCGGCAGCATTGGCCCTGAAGCACTACTTAGCCGTTCCATAACTGAATGGCAGCTATGGCTACAACGCCTTAAAACGAGGTTCGCCATCGGCGGCCGCTTGGCTAGGGGCTATTGGAGCTGGCTGCCGGGTCTTATTGGTGGTTTTGCTGGTTTTGCGCTGTTGAAGGGGTTCGACAGATTTGGTAGTGGTGAGCAGGGGGTGATTTTTTTATGGCCCAATAGTTTCAGCCAAGGGGCCTGGAACTTGGCCTGGGCCTTGCTTTTGGGGGCAGGAGGCGGCTGCCTGGGGCTGTTGTTTTTGCTCTTGAGGCGGCAGTTAGTAAAACAAATCAAGCGATGCCAAGCATCACCACTTCCACTGGCAATTTTTACTGGTGTGGTGCTGGCACTGGTGAACATTTGGCAACCGCTCGCTCTTTTTTCTGGCGAACAACAATTAAGCCCACTGCTACAAGGCGAATTAGTTAATAGAGCTGATCAACTGTTGTTAGTGGGCTTTTTAAAAATTGCCCT
>VFLB01000344.1 GCA_009914645.1 Synechococcaceae bacterium Bin_79_3 | reverse complement strand
TTTTAGCATCGTTCGCGGCGCAATTCGGTTACTTGATCTGCAAGCGCCATCAGCGACGCCGGCATTTCAGGCCCTGTGAGGATTACATCCATACGGCTTGGCCGTTGCAACAAGGTGGCCACTACTTCAGCTTCATCAAGCAAGCCATATGCAAGCGCAAGCCCTAATTCATCAAGCACCACTAAATCAGCAGCACCTTCCACTAGCCAGCGGCTGGTTTCTTGCCACAATTCCTGCACCGCTTGCCGTGGCAGCCCATCATCTGGGCCCTTGAGGCACCCAGCTACCGCTGGCCTTAACCAGGTGAGCCTGCCGCACATCTGCACCGGTTTTTTAGGGCCTTGATCCACTCCGCCTCTCAAAAACTGACTCACCAGCACCGTGCTGCCTAGCCCTGCGCTGCGTAGCGCTTGGCTAAACACACTGGGGCAACTGCCGCGATAAGCCGCTGTATGCACATGCAACAACCCCTCCGGCTGGCTAACCAGCAGCCGTAATGCCGCCCCAGCCCTGCGTTGGCTGGGTTCCGCAAGGCTGCTGAGCATGAAACCACCGCGGGCAGAAGAAACCTGAATGTAGCGGTGAAATGGCCTTGCACAAGCTTTAAACACCACAGATAGTGCAAACATTTGTACTGTGCAATATTTGGTGTTAACTGCTACCAGGCGTTAATCCCTGCCTCTATAGGTTTTCCTCATTGGAGCAAGGCTTAATGGTTGTTTCAACTCCACAGCCCAGCATCCAAGATGTGATGCGCAGCTTGGTGGGCACCAGCTCCGAAATCGTTGAGCGGGGAAAAACAATCTTTTTCCCAGGTGATCCTGCCGAACGGGTTTATCTGCTCAAACGCGGCGCTGTGCGTTTATCGCGCGTTTATGAATCCGGCGAGGAAATCACCGTTGCTTTATTGCGGGAAAACAGCCTTTTTGGGGTGCTTTCCTTGCTTACCGGCCAGAAATCTGATCGTTTTTATCACGCGATCGCCTTTACCCGTGTTGATTTGATCAGCGCCCCTGCCACCTCAGTGCGGCAGGCGATCGAAAAGGATGCCCGCGTTGGTTTATTGCTTTTGCAAGGCCTTTCTTCTCGCATCCTGCAAACTGAAACCATGATCGAAACCCTCACCCATCGGGATATGTCTTCCCGGTTAGTGAGCTTTTTATTGGTGTTATGCCGTGATTTTGGTATGCCCGGCACCCGTGGGATCACAAT
>VFLB01000152.1 GCA_009914645.1 Synechococcaceae bacterium Bin_79_3 | reverse complement strand
GATTTTTGAGTAATTAGTTCTGGTTCAAGAAATCCCATTTTTTGGCTTAAGGCAATAAATTCATCTGTGTAAAATGCTCCACTAAGGCATTCCCCATACAACACTGGATGATTGCGTAGTTCAAGAGGAATTGGCGTATCGGCATAAATATCTGCAAAGTAAAATTTTCCATCATTTTTCAATAAATTTCTTACTCCTTCTAAAACTGCTGATTTATCCATAGAGAGATTGAGCACACAATTACTAACGATTAGATCAAAACTCTGTGGTTGCAGGCCAAGATCAGCTAAATTTTCGATTCTTCCTTCTATAAAGCTAACGTTGGAGTAACCAAATAAATCTGAATGATACTTTAGATAATTTCGTGAAATTGATAATTGCTCTGATGTTATATCTACCCCAACAACTTCGCCAGTAGGCCCCACCAATTGAGCCAGGAGATATGCATCTCTTCCCGCACCGCTGCCAAGATCAAGAACTTTAAATCCATTTATGTGTTCTGGGCATACAAGACCGCAACCGTAGTAGCGATTACAAATCTCGGGGTGAACCTTTGCTAATAAAGGCTTTAGCCATGCTGGCACCGCATTTGCATCACAACAAGCACTTGTTTTCAAATCAGCGCTGCTTTGGAGCGATTTGCCGTAATAGGCCTTGACTAGTTCATCCATGCTTAGCAAAAAAACTATCGTTATAGTATATTAGCTGATCAGGTTAATTGACAAAATACTTTTTTATATATGGGGAGGTCATAGCGCGCAATAAGGCGCTGTAATTTAGGCTGAATCGTTGTTCGCAACCCACTTTTAAAGTATTTTGTGAGCTCGATACTACTAGGTAGTCGCTGGATGCTCCTTTTATTTCAATTCCATCAGCTTTTAATCCGCTTGGGTCAATATCTTGCTCGCCAATTGCCAATAGAATACGCGAATCAAAAATTTCATTACGATCATCATTAGATTTTTGATTCTGTTTACTTGGAGCATCGCTAAAACTAGTTTGATATTGTATTCCCCATGGAGTTGTTGGTTTTAGTTTTGTTTCTATAGCCTCTACAACTAGAGTTATAGCATCTGTATACAAACCCTTTATTATAGTTCTTGTTAATGGTTCCCTGCCAAGCAGCAATGCTTCCCCAATACGAAGGTGATTAAGGCGATCCGGCTTTCCACCCGCTGTTAACCAAGGCAGATTTGCAGAATTTCCCCCCGAGCACCACTCCAGCTTTATTTTAAAATCTGCTTCCACAGTATTCATGATTAATGACAATTCATTCATATTTTTTTGATCTGGTGCTACACCATTTTGGCAGCCTAAATTTGCACCAATCCCGATTAATTCTAAATTTGGTAAATTCATTACCTGCTTTACAACTTCATTAAGATCCTTTGGTAGTATTCCTTCGCGCAGATCACCTAGTTCCACCATTAGAAGCACTCCATGGCGCAAATTTTGTTTTTCTGCTGCCCCAGCTAGCGCATTTAATACAGATAATTCACTATTGCAGCTGATGCTTGCTTGCGAAACCACTTGATCAACTTGACTAAGCATTGGTATACGTGTAAGTAAGGTGCGTACTCTATTATTTACCTTATTTATAGATTCTATATTTTCAATTCTTGATTCTCCAATTGAATGTATTCCTGCATTTATCCATATATTTACTATTTCTGGCATTGCCATCGTTGCTTTGCTCACGCCCGTAATTGAAATACCCTGCAAGGCAAGATTTTCTATTAATTTTTTTGCATTGTGCTGAAGTTGGTTGAGTTTAATTTCTAACCTTGGAGCCTTCAAAAGTTGTTATTTAAACAATCTTGCAGTTCAGGAAATGCTTTTAACACCATCGCAACTAGTGTTTCAGGTGCACGGCTTACAGCATCTGTAACCGGTATGTTGTATTCAGCCTCATAGCTTGAAATAATTAAACTAACCTCATTATCATTCATTTCTTCATGATTGATTGTTATACCAATAACTTTGGTTTCCTCAAATGCCTCTATTAATTTGATTTCTGATCCGGGAGTTGGCATAGCCAGGAAAGGAAAATCACTTAAATTTTTGCGTTTTGGCGCATGTTGAAGTACAACAGCATGGGGTTTGCTACCACGAAGTATGAATCCAGATGAGAGATATGCAGGATGGCTCAATGCACCTTGTCCTTCAATTATGATAACTTTTGGTTTTTCGGCGTTATAGGCTTTTACAACGGCAGCTTCCACCTCGCCTGAGCAAAATTGTGAAGGAATTGCATCAAGTGCTACGCCATAGCGTCCACCTTGGATTAACCCTGTTTGGCCTGTGCTAATTAATACTGTTGATATTCCTTTTTGATTAAGTGCCTTCACCATCAATGTTGCAGTTGTTCTTTTACCGATAGCCCCATCTGTGCCAAGGATTGCAATTCTTATACAATTGACAGTATTAATCGATCCATTAAAAAGTCGTAGGTTTTTTAATTCTGGAGGACGTCGTACATCTTGAATGATTGCATTATGGCTAGCTGCCATTAGCGCAAATTCTGCTTCATCCGACAGAAATTCTCTCATACCGCTAATTACATTAAGGCCTGCACTTAATGCATCAAGAATAACTGATCGATCTCTATTGCTATATAAACCATTTGCAGGGGCCATTCCGTAAATAAAATTGCTTGCTTTGCAACCTTTTAGATTGATTGCTGCCGTTAGATTCTCCACTATGGGAATCCCATTTTTAATACCATTTAGAACCATTCCCGAATCTAACCCTGCAGATTCACTATCAATTACAGCTTTAATTTCAAATTCATCGGATTGCCTTAAAAGACCGTGAGCTGTTTTACCATCCAGGCACTTGAAATTTCCTTCACAATATAT